>SHBC01000009.1 GCA_004213025.1 SAR116 cluster bacterium | reverse complement strand
TTCCGGTGATGGGCACCAACAATCTCGACCGGATCGGCCAGATCGGCAAGGCCGCTGAACTGACCATCGATCGCGAGACATGGTTCGAAATCTATACCGCCGCGATCGGCGAAGAGGTGCCATGACCGGACCCGGTCACGGGTGACGGGTCAGATTGGCCGGTTGCCGGTTTCAGGCATGCCGATTCTCATCCCGGGCAAGTTTTCTCATCCCGGGCAAGATTTTGCCGCGGCTCATGACTCCCCGGCACGCTCGGCATAATAGGCGGCAAGGATATCAAAAGCAGGTTTTCTGGTGACCTTGTCGGCGGCAATCAGGCCCTTGCGGTTGAAGCCACGCTGATAGATGCCTTGTCGCCGTTCCACCCTGAAATCATACAGAATCCAGGGGGTCATACCCTTCACATAATCCAGCTCTCGCAGAATTTCGATCTGGCGTCGGTAATATTCGGCCTGATAGGCGAGGCTGAACAGCCCTGTTTCAGGCCCCGCTATATGATCGGCATCGGCGCCGGTCTCGGAGATCACCACCGGACGATCAGGGTGGGAATTGGCACCGACAGCTTCAAGATCACTGAAATTTTCTTCGTACCAGCCATAATATTCATTGATCCCGATCACATCGATATGCGCTGCCAGACGGTCTTCGATGACCAGATCATGGTGATTGATCAGACAGGCGGCCGAGGTCAGTCGGCTCGGGTCTTCCGCCCGCGCCCTTTCCGCCAGACCCTTCATGAAATCAAGCCGCGCATCGGTGTCAGGGTTTTCATTACCGACCGACCAGATGATCACACTGGCACGGTTGCGGTCACGGCGGATAAGCTCGCACAGCTGGTTTTCCGCGTCATGCCGTGTGGCCGGGTTGGCAAAGTCGATGGCCCAGTAAACGGGAATTTCCTCCCACAGCATCAGGCCCATTTCATCGGCAATCCGCGCCGCCATCTCGTGATGCGGATAATGCGCCAACCGCAGAAAGTTGCAGCCAAGCTCGCGGGCATGAGCAAAGCGGCGGCGGATATCGTCCTCGCTTGTCAGCTTGCCCTGCATTTCGTCATCTTCATGAACGCTGATCCCGCGCAGGAATACCGGCTGTCCATTCAGCAGGATGTCGGTGCCGCGGCGCTCAATCCGGCGGAATCCGACGCGGTCGCTGACGCTGTCGCCGCCGGCGCTCAGCGTGACGTCGTAAAGCACCGGGCTCTCAGGCGACCACAGATCGGGCTGCGCCTGAAGGACTGTCCTGGCGCGGCCATCGCTAAAATCCAGAGTTGTCGCAAGACCCAGCCCGGGGATGGCCAGTTGCGCCTGCGTGGCGGGGCCGTCAATGGCGGCGTCGACATGGATGCCGTCATCATCCAGATACACAAACAGATCCCGGATGACCGTTTGCGGCGTTTCAAACAGCTCAACCTCGCGATAGACGCCGCCATAGTTGAACCAGTCGGTGTTCTGCATCGGCAGACGATCCCGTGTCCGCCGGTTGTTGACGCACAGCATCAGCCAGTTTTCCCCGGATCCGACGGCGCCTGTCAGTTCAACGCAAAAGGGCGTCGAGCCACCATAGTGGTTGCCAAGAAACTGACCGTTGAGAAAGACCTTGCAGTCATATTGCGCCGCGCCGATGCGCAGGAACAGCCGCTTGCCGGCTGGCAGATCGTGGGAGAATGACCGCGTGTACCAGGCCGATCCTTCAAAGAAATACCACCGTTCATTCAGCATTTGCCAACAGGAGGGCACCGGAACGGTGTCGCCGTCAAACGGGTCATAGTCCCAGGGCTCGGTGCGTTCGGATGACGCCACCGGCGCCAAGGCGAACCATTTCTGGCGAAGCCCTGTATCGAGCAGATCGACACAGAAATTCCAGTCGCCATTGAGCGACAGGCCGGCGCGTCCGCCGGTAAAGATCAGTGTCTCGGCATTCAGATTCTGCAGATTGTAGGGGCGGTCATAATCTTCATCGTGAAGCGCCGAAAGCGCGTTGCCCGCAAGGTCTGATCGTTCAAGCATGCGCCGCCTCCAGAACGTTCAAACGTGTTGTCATAAGCTTTCTCATGGGTGTCCTCATGGACGCAGCGATGCCGCGATGGGAAGAGAGCGGTCAACCGGCAGCGACACACGCTGTCCAGAGCGGTCCGAATGATATATGGCGCTCACCAACTCAATGGATGCCAGCCCGTCGGCAAGCGTCACCTGACGTCCCGGACGGCCTTCAATGGCATCGGCGATGGCGTCGAAATACCCGGCAAACCCGGCATGTGTGTCTGGCACATTCTGCAGGATGGCCTCAATGTGCGTCTGGACAGCCCGGTCCCGCGCGGTGAAATGCCAGTCGTCAGTTCCTGGTGCATAGGGCGCCGTCCCGCTTTCAGCGGTGAGATGCTCATAGACAAGACGCATCCGCGTTGTGTCCGTGGCGGCGCCAAGGGTGATTGACGAGGTGGCAAGAGCGCCATTGTCCATCCGCAGGGAGATGGCCGCGCAATCCTCGGTCTCGACCGGATTGGCATTGGTCGTCAGAACGGCCGCTATCTCTGCCACCATGCCGAAATGCTGCGTCAGCAGATCATGCGCATGGATGGCGTGAATGAGAACGACACCGCCAAGCTCATGATCCCAGCTGCCGCGCCACTGATTGGCGTAGTAATGCTTGTCGCGGTTCCAATGGGTCTCGATGGCGGCGGCAATGGGGCGTCCAAGCAACCCGGCCTGCCGCAACGCGGCCAGTTGGTCGAACGCCTTGCCATAGCGATATTGAAACACCGGGAAGACAGATCCGTCTGAGCGCGCCTCGGCCGCAACAAGCCGATCAGCCTCAACAAGTGACCCCGCCACCGGTTTTTCGACAATCGCGTGTTTGCCAGCTTCAAGGACGCGGATTGCCACAGGCACATGCATCGCCGGCGGCAGGCAGATATCGACAATATCGATGTCCGGGTCGGCCAGCACATCATCTATCTCAGCGGTGCATCGCCCGCCTGTCTGTCTGGCAAGTTTCTGCGCCAGATCCTGATTGATGTCGCAAATCGTATTGACGCGGAACCGCTCCGGCAACTGGGCATAGCCATTGATATGCTCGGCCCCGATGCCGCCTCCGATGACCGCGACGTCAAGCAAGCTTTAAGGCTCCGAGTCGTGTCGCCTTCGCCTGTGCCTGCAGCGCCAGTTCCATGACCTTGAAACAATGATCCTGAACCATGGCGGTATCGGTGCGGTGTTTCACATCATTGATCAACCGCTCGAAATAGGGGAGCGGCGCGTTCGAGGCGTCGATATATTCGCACCGGTCCGCGTTGACCAGAAACAGATGGTCCGTGCCCTCGCGCCCGGCGACATCAACATATTTGCGAAGCTCGATATAGCCCTCGGTGCCAAGAACGGTCAGCCGGCCATCACCCCAGTTCGGCAAGGCGTCGGGCGTGTACCAGTCAACCCGGACATAGCCGCTGGCCTTGTCCGAGCGCAGCAGAATCTCACCAAAATCCTGAAGTCCCGGATGATCCGGATTTGCGAAATTGCCAACGCTCGACGAGACAATCTCGGCGTCGTCCGAGCCGGTCAGATAGAGGAACTGGTCGACCTGATGCGAGGCGATATCGGTCAATATCCCGCCATAGGCCGCTTCGTCAAAGAACCAGTCTGGCCGTGACGGCAGGTTCAGCCTGTGCGGGCCAAGACCAACAGTTTGAATCACTGTGCCGATGGCACCTTCGGCAATCAGTTCCGCCGCGCGGGTGACAGCGGGAACCTCAAATCTTTCGGAAAAATCGATCGACCAGATGCGGCCTGTCTCGGCCACGCAGGCACGCAGCGCGGCCAGCTGGTCCAGCGTCGTGCATCCCGGCTTGTCGGTCATCACATCCTTGCCAGCCCGCATCGCCGCGAGCGCCACATCGGCGCGCTGCGAGGGGATGCCGGCCATCAGAATCATGTCGATCTCGGGGTCCTGCAGCAGCGTCTGCTGGTCCAATACCCGCGGGATATCCGGAAACCGCTTGATGAACCCTTCAATCGGCTGCGGCTCACCGTCCGTATACCAGCCTTTGCAGACACAGCCGCGAGACTGCATGTTTTCCAGCTGACCGAAGATATGCCGGTGATCAATTCCAATTACGCCAACAGTAAGGGTCACGTCATCGTCTCCAATTCAATGCGCCGCCCATCACGGGACGATTGTTCAAGGGCGGCAATCAGCCTGTGTACATCAAGCGCCATCGCGCCGGTGACCCGCGGGTCGCGGCCATCCCGGACGGAATCGGCGAAATCGGCAATCAGGGATTGGTGCCAGTCGAACGGGAAAGCCATCGGATCGGCGCCGCCACCGGTTCCGGCCGCCTCACCGCCGAAGGTTTCAACCCGGCCATCGCGCCAGTGAATTGTCAGCACACCGGCCTTCAACGTCGCCGCGGCATGGTCGAAATCAAATTGCAGGCTTTCCGCCTCGCCCGGGTAACTGGCGGTGCTGGCGAAAAGCATCCCGATAGCACCATTGGCAAATTGCATCGCCGCGGCAGTGACGTCTTCGGCCTCCATCTGGTGCAGCGGTGTGGTGGCGCATATCGCCTGCACCGAGGCAACAGGCCCGGTCAGCGACAGCATGAGATCCAGCGTGTGAATGGCCTGGCTGATCAGAACACCGCCGCCATCACGGGCATAGCTGCCCCGGCCCGGCTCATCATAATAGGCCTGGTCGCGCCACCAGGGCACATTGGCGCGGACCACGCGGACCGTGCCAAGGTCCCCGGACTGAATGAAGGTGGCCAGCTTCTCCGACGCGGCGCGGAAGCGATGCTGGAATACGACGCCAAGGCGGACTCCGGCCCTGTCACATGTCTCGACGATGGCCTTTGCCTGTGGCAAGCCACGCTCGAGAGGCTTTTCAGACAGGATATGTTTCCCTCTCCCGGCAAAGAGCGTGACGATGTCCTGACGCGCGTTGGGTGGGGTGATCAGAATAAGCGCCTCAACTTGCGGATTGTCGGCAAGGGACTCCAGATCATCTGCGGCGGTAAATCCGTAGGTCTCGGAAAAGGAATGGCGCGCCGCCTCGCTTCGCGCAAAGGCGCCATACACCTCGATGTGATCCGACAGCGCCTGCAGGGCCAGCGCATGCGGCTTTGCCGCCATGCCCAGACCGACGACCGCCACGCCCAGCTTCCGGGTCATACCGACACTCCGTTCGCCAGGGTCAGCCCGTCCCTGTCGAAGATATGCAGCTTTGCCCGATCCACGCTGAGCGCGACCTCCTCGCCTTCGCTGACCGACAGCTGGCCAGGACGGTGGACAGTGATCTGCGGCAGCCCCTCGACCTCGCAATATAGATATGTCTCGCCGCCCAATTGCTCGGACAGGGCGCAGCTTGCGATCAGATCGGCCTTGCCGGGCGTGGTCACATCCATATGCTCCGGCCGGATTCCGAAAGAACAGCTGTCACCCGGCGCCAACCCGTCAACCGGCGGAATGGCGATGGCACAGGGCCCGGCGCGCAGCACCAGACCAGTCTTGCCTGCCTCAACCCTGGCATCGAAAATATTCATCCGGGGTGATCCGATAAATCCTGCGACAAAGGCATTCTGCGGATTGTTGTAGAGATCAAGCGGCGTTCCAATCTGCTCAATCAGGCCTTCGTTCAACACCACAATCTTGTCGGCCAGCGTCATCGCTTCAACCTGGTCGTGGGTGACATAGATCATGGTGCCACCGATGCTGGCGTGAAGCGTCGCCAGCTCCTTGCGCATTGTCACACGCAGTTCGGCATCCAGATTGGAGAGCGGCTCGTCAAACAGGAACGCCCTTGGATCGCGCACGATTGCGCGCCCGATGGCCACGCGTTGCCGTTGCCCGCCCGACAGGGCCTTGGGTTTGCGCTCCAGATAATCCTCGAGTTGCAGCATCCGGGCCGCGTTTTTCACACGCTTGTCGATTTCGGTACGCGGCATTTTCGAATTTTCCAGCCCGAACGCCATGTTCTTGTAAATCGACATATGCGGGTACAGCGCATAGGACTGAAACACCATGGCCAGCCCTCGTTCGGACGCCGGGATGTCATTCACCGTTTCGCCTTCAATGATGACCGACCCGCTGGTGATGTCTTCCAGCCCTGCAATGATCCGCAGCAAGGTGGATTTGCCGCAGCCAGATGGCCCGACGAAAACGCAGAACTCGCCCGAATCCACCTCCAGGTCGACACCATGGATGACCTCGACCTCGCCATAGGCCTTTTTCACTTCAGACAGTCGAATTTCAGTCATCAGTCCTCTTCCAATCTTGGTGGCCCAATTCTGGTGGCCAATCCTATCTGCTGCGCATCGCTGCTGCCTGTTTCGGATTTGCCCGCTGCATGCGAAGCGGTGGATGGCCATTCAGGATCTGGCCGATATCGTCGAGCATGAATTCGCGGATGCGGGCATAGGAGGCCTCGAGCCCGCCCGCCAGATGTGATGAAAAAAGCGTGTTTCCGGCGTCTCGCCAGGGACTGTCCTTCTTCACAGGTTCTTCGGGAAAGACATCCACAACAGCGCGAAAGGCACCGGAACCGGCAAGCGACAGGAAATCATCAAAATCAACGATTTCGGCGCGCGAGGCGAGAACCACCGTGGCGTCCTGGCGTATTTCAGACAGTCTTTTCCGGTTCAGGAAGCCTTCGTTTTCAGTGGTGACACCGGCCAGAAGGAACAGCACATCCGACTGCGAGACAGCGTCGTCCAGAGTGACTGGCTCCAGCCCCTCAGACCGCAGATAGCCGTCGGAGAGCCAGGGATCATAGACTTTCAGCCGCACGCCAAAGGGACGCAGCAACGGCGCAAGCGCACGGCCGAGATTGCCATAGCCGACAAGCGCCACATCCGCGCCAAAGAGCGATTTCGCCCGCAGATTGCCGGCGATGCCATAGGCCTCCTGCCCGGTCCGGAACAACGTATCGGCATTGCCAAGACCGCGCAGCGAGACAATCGCCTGCGCCACACAATATTCGGCGACAGCGGGCGCCATGGCCGGGGCGGCGGACAGGACATGGATGCCGCGGGCATGACATTCCTCATAGTCGATATTCGGCTCCCAATTGGCCTTCACATTCAGGATTGCGCGCAGGTTGGGCGCCCGGTCCAGACGGTCACGGTCCATCGCTGTCTGGCCGATGATGATGGTCATCCGCTGCAGGTGAGCCTCGACCATCTCATCTGGCGCGCGCGCGCCCCAATGCGTCACCACCTCGCCAAGCTGATCCAGCGCCGCCGCGCAGTCAGGCGTGTAGACCATCGCCTCGTTGCGGGGAAACGGGTCCATGAAGATCAACGGGCGGGTCATTTCATCCCCGATGAGGCTATGCCGGTGGTGATGAATTTCTGCAGAAACGCAAAGACCAGCGTCACCGGGATCAGCGTGACCACGGTCATCGCCAGTATGTAATGCCACTGCACATCGAGTTCCCCCTGAAAGGCGTTCAGTCCAACCTGCAACGTGTAGACTTCAGAGCGGTTCAGCACGATCAGCGGCCAGAGGAAATCATTCCACCGCCACATGATCGAAAAGATCGCCAGAACGGCGATGGCCGGCATCGCCAGCGGCAGCACCACCTTCCAGTAGATGGCCCATTCGCTGGCCCGGTCCATCCGCGCGGCTTCGATCAGATCCTTCGGAATGGTCAGCATATATTGCCGTAGCAGGAACACGCCTGTCGGCGTTGCCGCGCCTGGCAGGATCACCGCCCATAGCGAATTGATCATGCCCATCGAGGTGACCACCAGATACACCGGCACCAGGATGATCGTAATCGGGATCATCAGGGTTCCGATCACGAACATCATGATCGCGCCGCGTCCCCGGAATTCGTAAATCGCAAGCCCATAGGCCGCCATCGAGTTGATCAACAGCGTTACCAGGGTCGCGACAACGGTCACCACCACAGAATTGTAGAGATAGCGCGTGAAATCGAACCGTTCCAACGGATCCCGGTAATTGTCCCAGGCCATTCGGAACTCACGAACTTCCGTGCGCTGATTGATCGGCACCTTGTATTTCTCGCCTGGGTTCGCCGGGTCGACCATCTGGCTGATGATCCCGATGCGGCGCACCTGGGCCAGTTGCTTGACCGTGCCATCCTCCAATGTGGCCTCGAAGAGGGGCAGCGGTTTGTCATACCCCTCGACCTGCACCTCGATCTGCCCCAGCGGCAGGAAGGTGGGCGGAAACTCCAGCAAGGCCGAAGAGGTCTTGAAGGAAGACATCGTCAACCAGATCACCGGCCCGAACATCAGGAAGATGCCAAAGGCCAGATACAGATAGGTGAAGACATCGGTCCAGTGTATGCGCCCGTTCTTGCCGCGCCTGGCACTCAGCAGGCCGCGCAAGCTGCGGGTTGGCATGGCGGCGGCGTCAGACATCGTCCTTCCTCCGTGTGACGGCGAGCTGGGCCATCGTCAAAATGAACAGGGCAACGCCAAGGGCCACCGATGCGGCGGAGGCCAGACCGAAATTCTGCACCTGATTGGTGAAACCGGTGTTGTAGATATACTGGACGATAAACTGCGTGGCGGTACCCGGCCCGCCACCTGTCAGCACAAAGACTTCGTCGAAAATCTGCACACCCTTGATCAGCGCCAGCACGATCACAACCAGCATGTTGGGCCAGAGAAGCGGCAGCGTGATCCGCCAGAACACCCTCTCCTTGCTGGTGCCATCCATCTCGGCAGCCTCGTACAGGTCTGGCGGAATGGCCTGCAGCCCAGCCAGCAGGATCAGCGTGTAAAAGCCCATATGCGCCCAGATCGAGACAAAGACCGCCCAGAACATCGACCATTCGGGGCTTACAAAGAACAGAACCTTGTCCAGCCCGATGGAAACAAGAAAAGCGTTCAGAATGCCGTCGCGCAGCAGAATCCATTTCCAGATCAGCGCGACAACCACCGGCGAAAGCAAAACGGGAAAGAAGAAAACGGCGCGGAAAAAGCCACGCGCCCGGATTTCGCGGTTCAGGATCAGCGCGGTGATCAGCGAGAACAGCACCATGAAACTCACCTGGAAGACGATGAATATCGAGGTGTTGTAGATCCCTTTCCAGAACCGGTCCTCGCGACAGGTCTGGGGGTCTGCATATGTCTGGCAGTCCAACAGAAAGCTATATTGCTCGGTCCCGACAAAGGGCCGGTTTTCCAGATAAAGCTGCGTGCCGCCGGTCAGCGAATAGAAGAAATTGATAAACAGAGGCACAATCACGAAGAGGCCAAAAAATGCCAGGTTCGGCAGCAGAAATATCCACGGCATCCGCTTGATGCCGAGGCCGCGCTGAAGTGCGGCGAGCGGTGGTTCCAGAATCACAAAGAGCAGCCGAACGGGCGCGCCCGCAAGACTGGCTATCCGGTCACTGATGGTGTGATCGCTCTGCAGTGCCAAGGCGCACTCCTCTTGAAGACACTCCTCTTGATGAAGAACCCCGGCCCGGTTAACCGGGCCGGGGCAGAGGCGTGACTACTGGCGGCTTTTTTCGGCCAGTGCCTTGGTGATGTCGGTGGACATCCTGTCATAGGCCTCATTGAGCGTCAGCTCGCCAACAATGGCTTCGTTCAGACGGCTGATCAGCGCGTTGAACATCACCCGGTTGTTGGCATAGCCCTGCAGGTCGAAGGCGACGGGCGAGATGCCCGGTACGGCGCCGGCAAAGGTGGCCAGCGCATGCTTGGCGCGCGGGTCATCAGTGGCAAAATCAACGCCACCCGAAGCCAAACCAAGGTGACCCGGGATGAAGAGTGTCTTGCCGTAGAACTCGGCCATCTGCTCTTCCTGAGCCAGGAAGTCCATCAGCTTTGCCACTTCTGCAGGGTGATCGGTGCCAGCCATGCCAACAAGTGCCGCGCCGCCGGGCATGCCGGTGCAGGCAGCAGGACCACATGGTGCGGGAACCGCCCACCAGTCAAAGGCATCTCCGATTGTCTCGGCGAATTGCGGGATCTGCCAGGAGCCGGACATGTACATCACGACCTGTGCGTTGGCGAAATCCTCATTCGCGCCAAGATAGCTCGACCCTGAGACCGAACCCCAGAGCTCTTTCGACATGGTGCCATCCTGGTGCCAGTCATAGAGACGCTGGGTCATCGCCTTCAGGCCGTCATCAATCAGTGCCGGATTGCCATCTGCGTCAAACATCTTGGCGCCCATGGCGATGGCCGGGCCGGACACGCGGTGGCCGGAACGGTCCCAGGCCATCGGGATCGGAATGTCCAGCTTGCTGGCAACCTTGTTTACGGCCGTGGCATAGTCGTCCCAGGTCGCACCTTCACCGGGGAGGGCAACGCCTGCCTGCTCAAACAGCGTCTTGTTGACATAGGGTCCGGTGACGGTCAGCTGCGTCATGAAGCCATTGATGGCGTCCCCGTCAGGATCCAGCCACTTCAGGAAGGGGCCGAAATTTGTCTTCCAGTAGCCGGTGTCGGCAAGATATGGCGTCATGTCGAGATAGTGTTCGGACAGACCACCAAGGTCGGTCACACGGGCCAGATCAGGGCCTTCGCCCGCGGCCAGCTGTACCGGAAGGCCTTCGATAATGGCCTTATAGGGCACCACGTCGAGGACGACGGAGATGTCAGGGTTCTGTGACTCGAAACGGTCCAGCAGGCCCTGCATGACCTCGCCTTCGATTCCGTCATTGTACCATGTCATGCGCAGTTCCGTCTGCGCCAATGCGGCACTTGCCGTGAACCCAAGCGCCAGCGCGCTTGTTGCTATTAGTGTCTTGAATTTACCGGTCATAGTCTCCTCCTTGTTAAGGTTCGTATTATTAAGCCCCCGGTAGGAACCTTGTCTTATTGTTCGAGCTCAAGCACCGAGGCCACATGATCGGCCATGGCTTTCGACGCTCCGGCGACATCGCCGTTTCGAATGCGATCACTGATCAACAGATGTTCATCATATGCTCTTCGTGAACGCATTGGAATTCCTGCCATCATCGAATAGCGTTGGCGATCGACATGGCCTTTCACCGATTGCACAAGCCTCCAGGTTGTTGGTGTGCCTGCCAATTCGGCGAGTTTTGCATGAAATGCTTCATCGTGGCGAAAAAATGTTGCGTAATCATCAATCTCCGCCGCCGCCGCCTGCAGCGTGAACATCCGGTCCAGTTCGCCGAGATCAGCGGCGCTGCTGGCCAGTTTTTCAACCACCGCGCATTCAAGCGCCGAACGAATGAAAACCGCCTCATTCAACTGCGCAACGTCCAGCCTTGCCACCAATGTGCCGACCTGTGGGCGCACGGAAACCAGGCCGTCAGTTGCCAGTTGCTGAAGCGCTGCCCGCAACGGCGTACGGCTCACGTCAAATTCCTGCGCCAGACCGGCTTCGGAGATGCGCTCACCAGGCTGCAATGTGTTATCGACGATACGCTGCCGCAAAATCTCGTAAAGTTGCGGCGGGATGGGCTTCGTCAGGTCGAGTCCGGTTTCCACGAATTGCATATTCATGCCACCAACTCTGTCAGACCGGCGATGACATCGCGCAGGCCCGCAAGGCCCCTGAGGTAACGTGATGCAAGGCCGTCACAACATCGGTCGCGCCAGCCTGACGAATATCACTTGAATGAACCCTGTTACTTGAAAGAACCCTGTCACTTGGTCCACACCATCGCCAAGCCCGTTGCATCTTTTCCCCCATATTATACTCTTGGATACTAGTATACCAGTTTGCGGATCGGCACAATGAAATCCCTTTCGAAAGCAGAATTGCAGCACCTTCTTGGCCTTGGCCGCCCTGATACCCCCAGCCATGTCCTTGGTGCGGAACATACCGAAGGCGATTTGCGGATCCGGCATTTCCAATGTGGACCAGCGCGGATACCGGCGGTGTCGCTGGCGCCTGTCGATGCCAGGCCGGACGCACCTGCGCTGCTATATTGCCATGCCCATGGAAACGCCTATGGGATCGGGAAGTCTGAAATTCTGGAAGGCAGGCCGGCGCTGCAGGACCCGCCGCTGGCCAAACTGATCGCGCGCGCAGGATGGACAGTGTTTTGCGTCGACATGCCGGGGTTCGGTGCGCGCCAGTCACAGGGACGTGAATCCGCACTTGCCAAGTCCGCGCACTGGCATGGACAGACATTGCTGGGCCAGATGGTGAGTGACCAGTTGCTGGCGCTGGATGTTCTTATTGATGCCGTCCGGCCATCGCGCATCGCAACATTGGGAATTTCCATGGGCGGGACCCTGGCCTATCTGGTTGCCGCGCTGCGCGACGACATTGCGGCGACGGCGCATCTTTGCGTCTTCGCCGACATGGCGCCATTGATCGATGATGGCGCGCATGATCTTCATGGCCCTTACATGACGATCCCCGGGTTGCTGAGGGACTATGACATGAGTTCCATTGCCGGCCTGGTGGCCCCGCGGCATCAATTGGTGGCGACGGGCGGCGCCGACCCGTTGACCCCGGACGGCGCCTATTCCCCGGCGATCACGACACTGGCAAATGCCTACAGGGATCATCCCGACAGGCTGACCATCATCCGCGATATGACAGCCGGCCATCAGGAAACACCGGACATGCGCAAGGCGGTCCTGTCATTTCTTGCCGGCCGCGTTCACCCCGCCGGGCACCCGCCTGCATAGTCATCGTCCACCAAGCAGGGCAGATTTGCGAGGCCGGCTGGGCAGCCCCCTATCCAAGATAGGCAGTTGTCAGAACAGGGAAGCTGGCGAATCCGAATCGCCCCGCTTCCTCGGCCTGCGCCAGTTGAGACCGCCACGCCACCACCTCATCCTCCGGCACACCCTGGCTGATCGCAAAATTCGCCATTACCGCCTCTGTATAGCGTGCCGGCGAGTTCTGGTCCCGCCGCGTGATCACAAAGGCAAGTGACTTGTCCCTGATGTGACCATATCCAAGACGTGCAAGCTTTCCCGGAAGTTCCATCGGCAGCATCTGATGGTGGCAATGCGCCCTGAACGCATCATGAATGCGGTTGTTCAACTGCGCCTCGGCGCCATGAAACCTGAAATGGTCCCAGAGAATGGAGATGTTCACAAAGCGGCCACCGGGTCTGAGCACCCGCGTGATTTCGGTCAGGGCCGCATCCACATCGCTGATATATTCCAGCGCCTGGGTGGAGATCGCCGCGTCACAGATATCGGTTTCCAGGCCAGTATCGTCGGCGTTTCTTTCAAGAAATGAGATATTGGTGAACGCCTCACTGCCTGTTCTGGCCTGCGCAATTTGATCCGCGCTGGGATCAAGTCCGAACACCCTGCCGGCATCACCAACGGCTTTCGCAAGATGCCCCAGCAGATGTCCCGCACCGCACCCGACATCGATGATCGTATCTCCCGCACTGATCACCAGATCGTCCAGAATGGCCTGCCGGCGCGACATACCCGCGATGCTGGCCGCCATCAGCCGCTGAAGCCGGCCGAGGTCACTGTCAAATTTCATATCAAACTTCCCTTTCTGTCGCGGATTATCACGTGGCTCGGACGTTTTGTTTTTTTGGTTGCAGCGCTATTCGGTCATTTCAGACATGGAATAAACGGTATCAACGCAGCCGTGTTCCGCATCCCATGCCTTCATATCGTCTGACGACATGAAGGCACCCATGGCCTCAAAATCAATGATGTTCATGACCATTACGGATTTGTGATCATCGATTTTGGCCATGTGAAAGCCGTCGACGAATTGCGACCATTCAGGCTGTGTCTTCTCGACCATTGCCTTGAATTCATCAAAAGTGCAGGTGAATGTGGAAACTATGCATGTATTCATCGTGACTCACTCCCTTGGTTCTGAGTTGTAAGGTCCTGTTTAAATTTCCCTTGCCCATATTTCCCTTGCCCATATTTCCCTGGCCCATATTTCCCTGGGTCTTCATATCGTATATCTTAAAGGCCGCTCTGCTTCACCGCGGCATTTTCCCGACGTCAGAATGGCGATGGCTGGTCAGGGTTGGTTGACAGCCATACCGACTTGGCCTGCATGAAGCTTCGCATGCCTTCCCAGCCATTTTCGCGGCCATATCCGGATTGTTTGTAGCCACCGACCGGACTCTGCGCGGCGGCATTGAAATAATTGTTGATATAGACCGTGCCGGCCTCGATACGGTCGGCCATTCGCATGGCCTTTGCCACATCGCGCGACCAGACCCCGGCGGCCAGCCCGAAAATCGTGTCATTGGCGGTGCGGATGACATCATCCTCATCGCGCCAGGGTTCGGTTGACAGGACCGGTCCGAATATCTCGTTCTGCGCCAGCTCGGCGCTGTTCGGGACATTCGCGAAAATCGTCGGCCCGACGAAATATCCGTTGTCACGGCAGGCCTTTCTGCCGTCCAGCAGCATCTCGTGGCCAGCATCGACAGCCGCCGCAATTCGGTTCAGCACATGCTCATAATGCGGACGGTTGGCCATCGGGCCGATCTGGCTTGCGGGGTCATCCGGCGGGCCGACTTTTGCCTTTGCCGCAACCGCAACCAGCTTGCGGGTGAATTCGTCGATGATGCTGTCATGCACCAGCACCCTGGTGCCGGAAATGCAGCTTTGTCCGCCCGGCGGAAAAATACCGGCGGCGACGCCATTTACCGCCAGTTCCAGATCGGCATCCGGCAGAACAATCTGCGGCGACTTGCCACCAAGCTCCATGACCACCGGCTTGACCTTGCGCGCGGCGATGGCGGCGACAGCCCGCCCGCCAGCCGTGCCGCCGGTGAAGGACACCATCCTGACGTCCGGATGATCGACCAGCGGCTCGCCCGTGGTATCACCAAATCCGGTGACGACATTCACCACGCCGGCGGGAAGGTCCGCTTCCAGCAGCACCTCCATCAGTTCAAGTGTCGAACAGCTTGCCTGTTCGGACGGCTTCAACACCACGGTATTGCCGGCGGCAAGGCACGGCGCGAGTTTCCAGATCAGGGTGCCAAGCGGTGAATTCCATGGCAGGATCTGCGCCACCACGCCGAAAGCCTCCCACTTCATGTAATTGAGGATGTCGGGGGCCTCGGCCGGGATCACCCGCCCCTCGAACTTGTCGCACATGCCGGCGTAATAGTGCCAGCTATCGACCGACCAGCCGCCGCCGAGAAGGCCCGGCGTGATGTGGTGTGGAAGCTTGCCATTGTCCCGCGTCTCCACCTGCCCCAGCCGTTCGGCATTGGCCGAGATGACATCGCCGATCCGGCGCAGATAGCGGCCACGCTCAGCCGGCAGCATGCGCCCCCATGGACCATCATAAAAGGCCCGTCCTGCCGCCGCGACGGCACGCTCGATATCGGCCGCCCGGCAGTCGGGAACGCGCGCCCAGACTTCGCCAGTGGCTGGATTTTCACTTTCGAAATAACCACCATCCGCCGGGGCGTGCCAGCCATTATCCACAAAATAGCCATAGGTCTTCACATCGCTCATGGTTCAGCTGTCCTCTCGATCTCGGATGGTGCCGGTGGCGGCGTTACGCCCTTAATCATGTCCGCCGCCTTCTCTGCCATCGCGATAACAGTGGCATAAAGGTTGCCGGTGATCTGCCCCGGCATCGCCGCGGCATCACACACCCGCAGCCCGTCGATGCCGCGCACGCGGAGCTGTGAATCAAGCACCGCGCCGACGTCACTGTCGGCCCCCATTCGTGCGGTGCTGCAGGGGTGATGACCGGTATAGGCCGTCTGACGGATGGCCGAAATGATGTCGTCATCATTGCGGGCCTCGGCCCAGGGGCCAATCTCACCAGTGACATATCTGGCAATCTGGGGCTGTTGCATAATAGTGCGCATATCCTTAACCGCCCTGACAAGATCGTCGATATCCTGCGGCGATGACAGAAAATTCGGATCGATCACCGGATGGCTTGCCGGATTGCCATCACGCAGCCTGACGGTGCCAAGCGATTTGGGGCGTTCAAGGTTGATATCGATCTGAACCCCCGGCCGCGCCACCTTGCGGCCCCGCACCAGCAGCTTTCGCCCAAGGCGCTGTAGCAGCGGCGCGTCTTCATCACCGCCATCGCCCAGATTCTCGTCGATGATCATCGGCGTCATGAAGATCTCGGTTTCCGGCAGATCGCGGTCCCGCGCCGCGTTGAACAGCACCACCGAGAAAAGCGAGCCACCGCCGGGGCCTGACCCGTTTATCAGCCAGCGCCCCATCAACATCGCGGCCCTGTCGAGCCGCTGATGACGGGCATGGCTCAACGCCATGAAATCCGACCCGTACTGCATCGACACATCAACATGGTCGGCCAGATTCCCGCCAACCCCCGGAAGGTCCACGACCGGCGCAATGCCGTGTTCATGAAGATGCGCGGCCGGCCCGATGCCGGACAGCATCAACAGCTGCGGCGTGCCGAACGCCCCCTGGCAGATGATGATCTCACGCCGCGCCGATATGACCTCGCCCGTCATCGTCTCGACGGCACGTGCCCGCCCGTTCTCTATGCGGATGCGCGATATATGACGATTTGTCAGAAGTGCCAGATTGGGTTTTCTGCTGCCAAGATAGGCAATCGCCGAGGATTGTCTGACGCCCTTGCTGACGGTGCTGTCCGCCCGGGCAACGCCGGTGCGGTGCCGGCCGTTGAAATCATCGAGATGATCATGACCCGCGGCGACCGCCGCGTCGATGAAGGCCTGGTCGAGAATGCCAAAATTCGCCGCTGGCTCGCATCGCAGCGGCCCGGACCGGCCATGGAACTCGTCTTTGCGGTCTCGAGAAGCCTCGGACCTCAGGAAATAGGGCAGCAGGTCATCATAGCCCCAGCCTTGCAGTCCCATCTGCCGCCAGCCATCATAATCCGCCGGCACGCCGCGCATATAGATCATCCCGTTGACAATCGACGAGCCGCCAAGCGCCTTGCCGCGGGGGTAATAGATGGTTCTGCCGCCAAGATGGGGTTGTGGTGCTGACTCATACCCCCAGTCAAGCCGCGGATTGCCGAAAACGAACCCGTTTCCCGCCGGCATGCGAATGAACAGGTCTCGTCCCTTGCCGCCGGCCTCGACCACCGCCACCGTGACCGATCTGTCCTCGGCAAGGCGTGCCGCCAGCGCGCATCCGGCCGATCCGCCGCCGGCAATCACATAGTCGAACTCCTGCCTCATAGAGACAGCCTCTGCATAATCGCATCCGTCATCTCGATGCTCGACAGTCTGCCGCCGACATCACGGGTCATGCAGCCCTCATTCAAGGCGGATTCGATGGCGTGCTCAATGGCCTTGTGAATCTCCGGACGGCACAGCGTATATTCGAACATCATCCCGACAGACAGGATCATCCCGACCGGGTTGGCGATGCCCTTGCCGGCAATGTCAGGCGCCGAGCCTGAGGTGCTTTCATAGATTCCCTTCACCGGATGGCCCTTTGGCACATCCATGAGACAGGCCGAGGGCAGCATGCCAAGAGAGCCGGCATGGCTGGCAGTCACGTCGCTGAAAATATCACCAAGCTGATTGCAGCAGAGCACCACATCGAAATCGCGCGGGCGCATCAGCATCTGATAGCCGCAATTATCCGCAAGCATGTTTTCAAACTGCACATCGGGGTAATCTGCCGCGAGTTCTGAAACCACCGCCCGCCACAATTTATAGCTTTCCATGACATTGGACTTGTCACAGCTGACCATTTTGCCACTGCGGCGGCGGGCCATCTCGAAGCCGCCGACGGCAAAGCGCCTCACCTCTTCCTCATCATAGGCGGTCAGATCATAGCCTTGCCGGCGACCATCGGTGATACGCTGGCCGCGTTCAGTTGCGAACATCGCCCCGCCGCACATCTCGCGCAGGATCAGGATATCCGTTCCCGCCACCAGACCGGCGCGAAATGGCGTCCTGTCCAGGAGGCGTGGCCATGCCCGCGCCGGGCGCAGCCCCAGATAGCTTTGCAGATGGTGGCGCAGATACATCAGCCCATCCTGGCATTCGGCCCCGCCAGGCACGCGGATGTCATCCCATTGCGGGCCGCCCACCGCCCCGACTAGCACAGCATCGCTTGACCGTGCCTTGCGCAGCACCTCCTTGGTACAGAAAGTGCCATGCATGTCCCATGACGCGCCATGCAGAACGTCATGATCAATGTCGATGGCAAGTCCGATGATTCCGGCAATATGCCTCAGGACGCGAAGCCCCTGATCAAGGATTTCGGGGCCGATGCCATCACCACCAAGGGCAAGGATCCTGGTCATCTAACTGTCCCGCCCACCGACATTTGCAAAGAATTCCATCACGTCGCGGCATTCATGCCATTCGAGAAGGGCATCGAAAGCCGATATCGGAAGCTTTGTGCAGCCACTGAATTTTTCCGCCAGCTGGGTCTGGCTCATGGGGTTCTGCGCCGCACCAAGCGGATAAGGCACCGCCTCTTGCAGAATCGTGCCATCCTGCAATCTGACCTGCAGGATATCCGGCTGCTCGGGATCGTAGTTGTATTCCGGCCTTTGCGGGCTGTTCGCCGCTACCTCTGTTCGCGAAATCAGGAACGCGACATCGCCATGGTCCCAGAAATTGTTCTCGCCATCCGCCAGGGTCATCTGCCCGGTCACCAGCATCTGGGCAACACATGCCGGCAGCGAAAACAGGGCTTCGGTCCGGTTGCGCGGGTCATGAAAGGGCAGGATTGCATAGTGGAAATCCACCATCGTCACCTTGATCTGCGAAATCTGCCTGATGCTGCCGGCGATGGCGGGGTGCAGCGCGGCGGCCGCTGTCATGGCGCGGTGCGTATAGGCGCATGATGGCCAGGGTTTCAGCACCAGGCCATATTCATCGAGCGCCCAGGGCCGACCCAGCCGCGTTGTCATCATCGCGAGCCGGTCCTCATCATGAACGCCCATCAGCCCGGCAAAGCCGCGGGCGCTGGTCAATGTATCTGGATTTGACGTGATGCCGGCGGCAGCCATGCAGGCGGCCTCAAGGCCCGTTCGCGCTGCCCAGCCGGCCTGCAGGGGCTTGGCATTGGTGCCAAACTGCAGGGTGTAGCCTGTTGCCTGCGATGCAGCGAGCCCCAGCGCATGAGACACCGCGGTCTCGTCAAGGCCGAGCAGGCGCGCCGACGCCGCGGCGGCCCCTATCGCGCCAAGAGTCGCGGTGGCGTGAAACCCGCGCTCATAATGCGACAGCGTGATGGCTTCACCGGTCCGCATGATGATTTCCGTGCCAACACAATAGGCCGCCAGCAGATCGCTGCCGGAACATATTACACCCCGGTCGGCCGCCACACTGGCAGCAGCAAGAAGCGCCGGGAGGATCACAATTGTCGGATGCGTATTGCCAGGTTCTTCCCAATCATCAAGATCATATGCATGCCCTGCCGCGGCATTGATCAGCGCGGCGTAGGAAGGTGTTATGGATTTGCCTGTGCCGAAAAGAGACGACCACCCGGCGCCCTGACCAGGCAATGATTCTGCCAGCCTCATCGCCACCTCGCTGCTGGCACCGGCAAGAATGCAGCCAAAGCCGTCGGCGACAGCCGGGACCGCGACACTGACCGCCGCATCCGACGGATATTCATCGACAATGAACTTTGCCAGCACCGGCATCAACATATGCACATCAGCCCTTGCCTGTCGTGTCCTGCGCTCGCCATGACAGCACAATCACGGTGTTCCGATTACTCTGGGAGAGCAATGTCCACGGTCCAACAAGGAATCCGACAGGTAATACCCTGCTTTCACCGGCTTGTACGCAAGGCAAGGGGAAAAGCACGGGGCACATCACGGGTGCTCTGGAGGTCAAACCCCCGGAAAGAGACCCGCCGCATCCGGATTATTGCTTTCATCGGGATTCGGGATCTTGCCATCCCGGTCGTACTGGAACGGGGTGTTCATCAATGCGGCGCGCGCATTTTCAGCGGCCTGCTGACTTGAGAACGGTCCGTCCGGCAACGCGCCTGACAGATCCGTGAAGCCATGTTTCAGGGCAAGTTCCATCGTCAGGACAACCTTGCCGTTGAGGCTCGTCAACGCGTCATCCGGCGTATCATGAAGCAATGCCGCCACCGCTCTGCCTGCGAAAGCCGGCGTCTCGCCACCCGGGAATTGCGCGACCTCGGTGACAGCCCCGCCAGGATACAGCGTCAGCGAACGGACGCCATGGGCATTCAGTTCGGTTGCCATGTCGGCGCTGAGACGGTCAAGACCAGCCTTGCCGACCCCATAGCCGACATCGAAAAGATAGCTATATCCACCAAAGCTCGAAATCTGGACCATGAGGCCGGACTTCTGGCTGACCATATGCGGTGCCACAAAGGCGCTCATGACATAGGCACTTCGCAGGCCGATATCCATCGAGGCATCAAAAACCGAAAGTGGTCTCTCCCAGAACGGTTTGCCAAAATGCGGCGTCATCGCTGTCAACCCGCCATAGGCGCTGTTAACCAGAAGGTCGATTCGCCCTTCCTTTTGCGACACGGTTGCGACAAATGCCTTCACAGCCTCATCGTCAGACTGGTCCAGCACATGGGGGTGTATGACGCCGGTACCGTCCTTGACTGACGCTGCCAGTTCATCCAGAGCCTGCTTGGATCGTGCGGTGGCGTATACAATCGCCGAACGCTCTTCTGCGAGAATTTTGGCAATGCCACGCCCTATTCCGCGCGAGGCACCCGTTACGATACAAATCCTGGACATCTGATTTCCTTTCATTGATAGCGATACCGCAACCTCGATTTCCTGGCATGGCAGTCTGTTCGCTTTTCCTGGTCGGGTTCAGTCGTCCGTGATCACAATGCCGGTGATTGCGTCTGTTCGACTTTCCCCATAATAATCAAGAAGATGCGAGACTGAATCAAGCCAGGTCAACCCCCTCGGCTGTCCCTCGATGATCTCGTCAATACTCCTCGACTGAACGATCTGCAGGATTTCCCCACTATAGGCTTTGACGTAACGGTTCGACATGACATGGCTCATATCCAGCCGCTTCAGAGCCTCGATGAATTCGTCCTCGCAGCCTTCCTTCGGCATGTATTTAATGACCGCCCAAACCTCTTCATCCATCAGCAAATCCTGTCATTGCAATTTCGCCACCTGGGTCTGTCAGCCAGGGTCCTTCAGGCAGGGTCCTTCAGGCAGGGTCCTTCAGGCAGGGTCCTTCAGGCAGGATATCCGGCCCGGACGACGTTCTCAATCACCCGTCCGTTGACGGGTCAGCATTGAAGGGATTAATGAGTATTTGTCCGCTTGTCTTCTCGCAGCTGATATATCGCTGCATTTCCGAAGGCATTGTTACGATCAGGTCATTCATGCCTGAGGCTTCCAGAGATTCGAAGATGGCGTCGGCATCGGTTGCGTACCAATGGCAGAAGAAGAAATCACCCTGCCCCATCCAGTGAGCCAATGTTTCCGCATTTTCGGTTTTCAGGCTGGCGAAGAAATCCTTGTCGCTCATCCCGGATGTTGCGGCGAGAAGCTGGTCGCGGGCTTCATCGCTGACCCAAGTGTGCGTCGCCATGAAATGTCTTTTTTCCATCACAAAAACCACCTTACTTTAGACAACGATATAGTGAGGAACGTGCGGGCAGAATGTCAATGACCGACGGGATCTCACTCAGTTTTTGCGCCGCGACCGACAGTCTGCTCTTGGAATGTCGGGCTCTCAACGATAGAGTGTTGTTGTGTCAATATGAGCGAGTGCATTTTTATGAATGAAAAGTTCAATGTGAAAGACACGATGGCGGAGATGGAGTCCGCCAACATCCTCATATCCTACAGCGGCTTCATGTCTGACCAGACTCTTGAGGGCGTGTCCCAGGGTATCAAGGCGATCTTCGAGTCAGGCTCGATGAAGACCCGGAAATCTCGCAAGGTCTTCTCCGTCTTCGTCGAGTCAGCGCAGAACATCATTTTCTATTCCGGCAAGCGGATGGAGATTGAAGGCACGCGCGACGGCGCCGGGTTCGGCAGCATTTTCATCCAGCAGATGGAGGACAATGTGTTTGACGTGATTTCCGTCACCACGGTCCTTGCCGACAAAAAGCCCGATTTTGAAGGCCGCCTGACAACGCTTATGGAAATGACGGATGAAGATATCGACGCTGCCTATGAAGAGCAGCTTCTCAATCAAATCACCGGCTCCGAGAAAGGTGCCGGGCTTGGTCTGTTCGAAATTCGCCGACAGACAAGCAACCTTACCTTTGATTTCTCCCCACAGGATGATGATTTCCTTCTCATCATGCGCGCTACCATCTGATCGTCGAGACGTCATGACCATTATCAATGAAAAGTCCAACAGAATGCCTGGCGTCAGCCATGACGTCGATGCCAGCCTGATCACCATCAATGGTGAAGCCTATCCGGAAGATGTGACGGCGGCGTTCGACCCGATCATCGAATCGCTGTCCGGCATCCTCGGGCAGCCGGATTCGCCGCCGACAGAAATCAGGTTCGAGCTTCAATATTTCAACAGCGGCTCGTCCCGCAAGATTCTGGAGATCATCCGCCTCATTGCCTCGGCACCGGTTGGGCATCGCATCGCCTGGGTGGCCGACCCCGAGGATGACGAAATGATCGACCATGGCAATCGCTTTGCGCGCGCTGTGCCGGATCTGGAGTTCACCGTCATTGAGGAGGAGATGTGAGCAGCGGTAGCCTGAAAGATGCGCTCAAAAGCATGGGTGAGCGGGCTCACCTGAAGGCTGGCGACGTGCTGTTCTCTGCAGGCGAGCCCTGCAAGAATGTCTTCCTGATCATCGAGGGCAAGGTTCGCTGTGAGGCGAAAGGCAAGGCCCCGCTGACCAGGGAAGATGGAGATATGCTGAGCCTGATTGATCTTCTGACCGGATCGCGTCATTCGCGGACATGCACCGGCGTGACGGACGTGGAACTTTTGCTGATCCCCATAGACCGGGTCAGCGCTATGCTGGAAGATTCGGACAAAATCATGGCCATGACAATGAAAGCGTCCGCGGTGAGGGTCGCAATCGCTCAGGAAGGAGCACCAAGCTGATGGAACAGGTCCATCTTTACAAAGGTGAAGTTGCGGTCATGGCCGGCACCGAAGCCGACCATTTCTTTCTTGTCCGACATGGCAGGCTGACACGCGCGGATATCGACGACAAGACGCATGACTATGCCGAGAATGAAATGCTGGGCATCGCCAATGTATTGAACCAGCAGGCCTATAAATACACCTACATCGCGTCACTGACGACCACGCTGGTGAAGCTGGACCATGACGTGATCATTGACCGGCTTGACGATCAGTCAGAGCAGTTCAAGGTCATCTTCGGGTCGATAGTCGGCCAGATGGATGCCGGGTGACTCTGCCTTCCAATCCTGATGCGCCGACAGGCAGCCCTCACCGCGAGCGCTGAACGAGATTATGCTTCTTGATTACCATGAATGTCAGCGATTGACGATTTACTAACCTTTAGAAGAAGCGCGGAACACATGAGCGACGAACTGGCCGATCTGAAAAAGGAAAACGCAAAATTACGCCTCGAGGCGAACTTGCGGAAATCGCTCGCAAATCAACTGGAGCGCCAGAAGAAACTCGCCAACGAAGCCAAGGCCGAGCTTGAGGAAAAACACCGCAATCTCATTTCAAGCCTGAATTACGCGGCACGCATCCAGAGCGCCATCCTGCCATCCGAGG
>SHBC01000088.1 GCA_004213025.1 SAR116 cluster bacterium | reverse complement strand
GTGTCCGATCCCGGCACGATGCCGACAAGGTAACCCTCGGGCAGCGCCAGGGTGGCGTGGATCAGCGCGATACATTTCTGGATACGGGATTTTGGATGGGATGCGCGGTGCGAGCGGCCGAGCGAAGCGGTGTCGAGCGCGGTTGGGGTCCATCCTGGCCGTTTGCGGGTCGGTCCCGTCGAAAACAGCGGCGACACCGGCTTTGCGGCCGGTTTGGCTGGTAACAGCCCGGTTATGGCAGTCATAACGCCCTCGTCAATCATGTTGCCACCCGTTGGGGGGTGACGGCCCACGCAGAAGATGGGCCAGACGCCTGTTCAGGTCAACAGCCGATCCGGGCACGAGATGAAAGATTTTGCTTTATGTTACTGGACTGAAATTATTTGATATTCTTGGCTTCGGTTTTGATGAGCAAAATTATTTCATCAATCGTGCTGTCGACAAGCACCGTGTCATCGGCCTCGACCATCACCCGCAACAGGCTCTCGGTCCCGGAGGCGCGCACCAGCAAACGGCCCTTGCCAGCCAAAGCCGATTCAATCGCCGCCAGCCCGGCAACCACCGCTGGAAGATCAAGCACCGAACGGTCAAAGCCACGCAGATTTTCCATTTTCTGGCATTTCGGGGTGAACAGGTGGAAAAGTTCGCTTGCCGGCCGGTCATCCTGCGCCAGCAGGCGCAGCATCTGCAGCGCCGCAATCAGACCGTCGCCAGAGGTGCTGAGTGACGTCATCAGGATATGGCCCGAGGATTCACCGCCAAGATTGATATCGTTCTGGCGCATCGCCTCCAGCACATAGCGGTCACCAACCCTTGTGCGGTGCAAGGTCAGGCCAAGCCCGTCAAGAAAGGGTTCGATACCGCCATTCGTCATCATCGTGCCGACAATGCCGCCGCCGGTCAGCGTGCTGGCCTCGCGCATTGTGCCGGCAAGACAGGCAAGAAGCTGATCGCCGTCAATGACCACACCGTTTTCATCAACCATGATCAGGCGGTCAGCGTCGCCGTCAAGGGCAATCCCGATATCGGCCCCGGTTTCCACAACCCGTGCCGCCAGCGCCTGGGGATGTACGGCACCACACCCATCATTGATGTTGAACCCGTCCGGGCTGTTCGCCATCACGGTAACATCGGCGCCAAGGTCGCGAAGCGCGTCAGGGGCGGTGCGATAGGCCGCGCCATTGGCGCAGTCGACAACGACTTTCAGACCGTCAAACCTGACCTCGGACGGCAATGTCGATTTGGCGAATTCAACATAGCGGCCAACCGAATCCAGCATCCGCGCAGCCCGGCCGAGTTCGACCGGTTCCGACAGCTCTATCGACCCTGCCGCCAGGTTGGAGATGCCGTCCTCGATCTCATCGGCAAGCTTGTAACCATCAGGACCGAACAGCTTGATGCCATTATCCTCGAACGGATTATGGCTTGCCGAGATCATCACCCCGAGATGCGCCCGCAGCGACATGGTCAGATAGGCCACGCCCGGCGTCGGCATCGGGCCAAGCAGGCGGCAATCCATGCCGATCGAAGTAAAGCCGGCGACCAGCGCGGCCTCGACCATATAGCCGGAAACGCGCGTATCCTTGCCAATCACGACAAGCGGCCTGCCGGTCCGGCCTTCGGGGTTGTTGTCGATGAACCAGCGACCAGAGGCCAGCGCCAGTCTGACAATCGCCTCGGCGGTCATAGCGCCGGTATTCACCCGCGCCCGGACACCATCCGTTCCAAACATTCCCGCCATCGGCGCTCTTCCCCGTCAGATCCTGTCCCCCGCCACAATAGGTTCGGGGCGGAGGTTACTCAAGCTGCTATGCACTCGCCGCCAACGCCATCTGTATGGCAAGCGCCTGTCTTGTCTCGGCAACATCATGAACACGCAGCAGCTGGCATCCCTGCACCACCGCCGCCATGGCAAGACCAAGCGAGCCGGCAAGCCGTTGATCCGCCGGTTCGCCCGCCGAAAGGGTGGCGATTGACGATTTGCGGCTTGCCCCGACAAGGATCGGCACGCCAAGCCCATGAAACATCGCCGTCCAGGCAATCAGTGACAGATTATGCGCCGGCGACTTGCCAAAACCAAATCCCGGGTCGATGGCGATCTGTGCGCGGGAGATTCCGGCGGCCTCGGCCCTCGTGATCCGGTCTTCCAGAAACTCATAGATCTCGACCGGCGCGAAACCATAATGCGGGTCCTGCTGCATGGTCTCGGGCGTGCCCTGCATATGCATGATGGCCACAGCGGCACCGCTGGCGGCGGCGGCATTAAGCGCCCCCTCGCCACGCAGACCGTTCACATCATTGATGATGCCGGCACCGGCGGCGGCGGCGCGCGTCATCACCTCGGCATGACGGGTGTCAATCGACAGCAAGGCGCCGGAATCCCTGAGGCCGGCGATCGGTGGCAGGACGCGGGCCAGTTCCTGATTGCGGGTTACCGGTTCGGCGCCGGGCCGGGTCGATTCACCACCGATATCGACAATGCCGGCACCAGCCTCGATCATCGCACGAGCGGCGGCAATGGCACGCGCTGGCGCATTATGCCGGCCGCCATCCGAAAAACTGTCCGGCGTCACGTTGAGAATGCCCATGATGGTCGGGCGATCAAGCGGCAGGTCAGCCCAGTCGGCACGTGACGATGTCAGCCGGTCAATCGCCGCCGCGGCCCGGTTCCGGTCATCAGCCGTCGCCAGAACCTCATCCAGGCTGTGTCTGGAGGCGCTGTAGCCTGCCTCGTCACGCTGCACGATATCGACAACGTCGAATGAGGCCCAGCCGCCAGCAAGCCGATGCACGCCTGCCGGCACCGGAATCGGCCGTATCCAGGTTGGAATCGCGAAAGGCGGCGCTTTCGGCGCCGCCAATCGGGTCAGGTCAGTTGTGGCAGTCACGTTCTCGGATCACTGGGGTGATGCGGGCTCATTGCCGGGGGTCTTTGGCCGACCGGTGCCCGGGATCGACGCCCGCTTGCGCTTGGCCCGCGGTGTATCGACATCATCCGCCGGGTCCTCACGCGACAGCGTGCCGCCCTCGACGATGATCTTGATCTCATCCCCGTTCAGGGTTTCATACTCAAGCAGCCCCTGTGCCAGCCGTTCCAGCTCATGATCATTTTTCTTCAGGATCTTCATCGCCTCGCCATAGGCTTCATCGACGATGCGGCGTGTTTCCGCATCAATGATCGATGCGGTGGCGTCAGAGACGTTCTTCTGCTGCGATACCGAACGACCAAGGAAGACTTCCTGCTCGTCGGCGTTGTAGGCAAGGAAGCCGAGCTTTTCCGACATGCCCCATTCGGTGACCATGCGGCGCGCCATGTCGGTCGCCATGCGGATATCCGATGACGCACCGGTTGTCACACGCTCTTCACCAAAGATCAGCTCCTCAGCGATACGGCCACCGCAGGCGACCCGCAGATCGGCATAAATCTGCTGGCGGGCAAGCGAAATCCGGTCTCCCTCGGGAAGGCGCATCACCATGCCAAGAGCGCGTCCGCGCGGGATGATGGTTGCCTTGTGGATCGGGTCGGAGGCCGGGCAGTGCAACGCCACGACGGCATGGCCAGCCTCATGATAGGCGGTCAGGCGCTTTTCATCATCCGTCATCACCATCGAGCGACGTTCAGAACCGAGCATGACCTTGTCCTTGGCCTCCTCGAATTCCTGCATCGATACGGTGCGCCGCCCCTTGCGGGCAGCAAGAAGTGCCGCCTCATTGACCAGGTTGGCAAGGTCCGCGCCGGAAAATCCGGGCGTACCACGGGCGATAATGCGAGCATCGACACCTTCGGCAAGCGGCGTCTTGCGCATATGGACCTTCAGGATCTTCTCGCGGCCGACGACATCGGGGTTCGGCACGACAACCTGACGGTCAAAGCGGCCAGGGCGAAGCAGTGCCGGGTCAAGAACGTCAGGGCGGTTGGTCGCGGCGATCAGGATTACGCCTTCATTCGCCTCGAAGCCGTCCATTTCGACCAGCATCTGGTTGAGTGTCTGCTCGCGCTCGTCATTGCCGCCACCAAGGCCGGCACCACGATGCCGCCCGACAGCGTCAATCTCGTCAATGAAGATGATGCAGGGCGCGTTCTTCTTGCCCTGCTCGAACATGTCGCGGACACGGCTGGCGCCGACACCGACAAACATCTCGACGAAATCGGAACCGGAGATGGTGAAGAAGGGAACATTGGCCTCACCGGCAATCGCCTTGGCAAGAAGTGTCTTACCGGTACCTGGCGGTCCGACAAGAAGCACGCCTTTCGGGATCTTGCCGCCAAGACGCTGGAACTTGCCCGGGTCCTTCAGGAATTCGACAACCTCTTCAAGCTCGGTCTTCGCCTCATCGATACCGGCGACATCTTCAAAGGTGACGCGGCCCTGATGCTCGGTCAGCAGCTTGGCGCGCGACTTGCCGAAACCCATGGCGCCGCGCGAGCCACCCTGCATCTGCCGCATGAAGAACACCCAGATGCCGATGAACAGCAGCATCGGGAACCAGGACAGCAGGATCGACAGGAAGCTTGGCATACCGCTGTCTTCCGGGCTGGCGATTATCCGGACGTCATTGGCGTCAAGCACCTCCACAACGTCGGTGCCCTCAGGCATCACCGAGGTGATGACCCGGCCATTCTTCGCGGTACCCTTCAGATTGCGTCCGTCGATGACGACCTCGACAACCTGCTGGCCTTCCACTTCGGCGATGAAGTCGGAATAGGCAAGCTGGCTTCCGGGCGTGGTCGAGGACGGGCTCTGGAACAGGTTGAACAGCGCCAGCAGCGCCGCGCCAAAGATCAGCCAGATGATGATGTTGCGACCCATGTTGTTCATGGCTTCAACTTTCCTTCAAACAAGTTGTCATCACATACCGCCGGGTTGCCAGCGGACATGACCAGAAATCAGTTGCGATATGTAGCCGTTGCAGGCGACATGGGCAAGAAACGTGCCGTCGCGTGAATGGTGGTGCCAGCAGACATATCGTTGATTTGTAAGTGGGGGTAGATCACAGCGCCGTCAAGGGTTTCAAGCACCGGCATGGACCGCCGCACCAGCGACGGAAGCGCACACCAGCCGGGCGTTTTCGTCCAGTCACCCGCAGCCCCGCTCCCGGCCTCGCCAAGATGGCGGATGATGGCGTCGACCGGGCTGGCAATTTCCCAGATGCCGGCGAAGATCACCTGC
>SHBC01000087.1 GCA_004213025.1 SAR116 cluster bacterium | reverse complement strand
ATTGTAGCGGGCGATGATTTTCGGGCTCCAGTGATCACTCACCTTCGCCAATTTTTCAGCGAGATTGATTGAATTCATTGGTTCTTCCCCGGTTTGTCTGGGCTTTTGTTGTTCCGTCCTGGCATGTCATTGAAACTCGATCTAAAACAACGTTGACAAAATGTCGATAATTTATCAACGTTACATTTCTGACCATCACCATCATCAGGCAGGCATATCATGGACGGCGTGGCGACAAAAGCTGAAGGGGTCGAGACGGCAGGCTGGCAATTCTGGATCGACCGTGGCGGCACTTTCACCGATGTGGTCGGGCGGGCGCCTGATGGTACGCTTCATACGCACAAGCTGCTGTCGGAGAATCCTGAGGCTTATGCGGATGCCGCGCTGCAGGGGATTCGCGATCTGCTGTCGCTTGCCGAAGGCGCGCCGATCCCGGAATCCGGGATCGATGCGGTGAAGATGGGCACCACGGTGGCCACCAACGCGCTGCTTGAACGCAAGGGCGACCGCACATTGCTGGTTGTGACCGAGGGGTTCCGTGATCAACTGCGAATCGCCTATCAGGCGCGCCCGCGGCTGTTCGACCGGCAGATCATCCTTCCCGAAATGCTGTATGAGCGGGTCGAGGAGGTGCGCGAGCGGATCGATGCTCGTGACCAGGTGCTGACGCCGCTGGATCTTGATGGTCTGCGGCCGCGCCTGCAGGCCGCCTTTGATGACGGTATCCGGTCGATCGCCATCGTGCTGATGCATGCCTACCGCGTTCCGGATCACGAATTGCGGATCGCCGCGCTGGCGCGTGAGATCGGCTTTACCCAGATTTCGACAAGCCATGACACCAGCCCGATGATCAAATTTGTCGGACGCGGCGACACCACCGTTGCGGATGCGTATCTGTCGCCGATCCTGCGGCGCTATATCGACCGGATTGCCGGTGCGCTTGGCGGGGTGAATTTGCAGTTCATGCAGTCGAATGGGGGGCTGAAAGGCGCCAGCCTGTTCCAGGGCAAGGATGCCATCCTGTCAGGCCCGGCGGGCGGCATTGTCGGCGCTGTTCGCACCGCCGGGCAGGCCGGTTTCGACAAGGTCATCACCTTTGACATGGGCGGCACCTCGACCGATGTCGCGCATTATGAAAACGCCTATGAACGTGTGTTCGAGACCATTGTCGCCGGCGTGCGGATGCAGGCGCCTATGCTGTTGATCCATACGGTGGCGGCAGGTGGTGGGTCCCTGTGCCAGTTCGATGGCGCGCGGTTCCGCGTCGGGCCGGAAAGCGCCGGCGCCAATCCGGGGCCGGCCTGCTATCGCCGGGGTGGGCCGCTGGCGGTGACCGATTGCAATGTCATGCTTGGCAAGCTGCAGCCAGATTTCTTTCCGCAGGTCTTTGGCCCGGACCAGGATACGCCGCTCGATGCCGATGCGGTGCGCGTGAAATTCGCCGCCATGGCCGATGCGGTCGAGACGGCAACTGGCATTCGCCGCACGCCCGAGGAACTTGCCGACGGTTTCCTGCGCATCGCGGTGGAGAATATGGCCAACGCCATCAAGAAAATTTCTGTCCAGCGCGGCTATGATGTTACCGATTACGCGTTGCAATGTTTCGGGGGTGCAGGTGGGCAGCATGCCTGCCTGATTGCCGATGTTCTTGGCATGAACACGGTTCTGGTGCATCCCTTTGCCGGCGTCCTGTCGGCCTATGGCATGGGGCTTGCCGATGTGCGGGCATTGCGTGAGCGGACCATCGAGGCGTCGTTGAGCGACGATCTGGTGCCGCGACTTGTGCGTGAGTTGGATGAGCTTGCCGCCGTGTCGGAGGCTGAGGTGGCCGGTCAGGGCATCGCCGATGATCGCACCGAGACACGGCGTTATGTGCATCTTCGCTATGACGGGTCAGACACCGCGCTCGAGGTTCCCTATGGCGCGGTTGACGAGATGGAAGCTGCGTATGAACGTGCCTACCGGGCGCGTTTCGGCTTTCTGATGCCTGGCAAGAAGGTGATTGCCGCCACCATTTCGGTGGAGACAATCGGTCTGACCTTCGATCTGGAATCGGCGCCGCATGTCGCAGCGAATGACGCGACCGGCCCGCAGGCAACAGTCGAGGCCTATATGGGTGGGCAGACCGTAAGTGCACCGGTGCATCATCGCGACGCCATTCCGGTCGGCGGCAAGGTCGATGGGCCGGCCCTGATCATCGAGGCGACGGCGACAACGATTGTCGAGCCTGGCTGGCAGGCGGAGATGACCGATATCGGCAACCTGGTGCTGCGCCGCGTCGTGGCAAGGCCGGAGCGGGTGGCCATTGGTACCGATTGCGACCCGGTGATGCTGGAGGTGTTCAACAACCTGTTCATGTCAATCGCCGAGCAGATGGGCTACACGCTTCAGAACACGGCATTGTCGGTCAATGTAAAGGAGCGGCTTGATTTCTCCTGCGCCATTTTCGATGCCACCGGATCGCTGATCGCCAACGCACCGCACATGCCGGTGCATCTTGGTTCGATGGGGGAATCGGTGCGGGCGGTGTTGCGCGACAATGAAGGCAGCATCAAGCCAGGTGATTCCTACGTCCTGAACAACCCCTATAATGGCGGCACGCATCTTCCCGACATCACCATCATCACGCCGGTTTTCGAGAATGACGAGATCCTGTTTTTCGTCGCCTGCCGTGGGCACCACCCGGATGTCGGTGGCAAGACGCCGGGATCGGCGCCGCCGGATTCGGCGCATATCGATGAGGAAGGCGTGCTGATCGACAATTTCAAGCTTGTCGACCAGGGCACCTATCGCGAGGCGGAGATGGTCGAGGTGCTGGAAGGTGCACTCTACCCGGCCCGCAATGCCGAGCAGAATATCGCCGATCTGCGCGCACAGCTTGCAGCGAATGAGAAGGGCGTTCAGGAACTCCAGAAGATGGTCGGTCATTTTGGCCTTGATACGGTCCTTGCCTATATGACGCATGTCCAGAACAACGCTGAGGAATCGGTACGGCGGGTGATCGACGTTCTGAGCGACGGTGGCTTCACCTATCCGATGGATAATGGCCAGCAAGTGAAGGTGGAGATCAGCATCGACCGCGAGAATCGTGCCGCCACAGTTGATTTCACCGGCACCAGCCCGCAGGGCCCGAACAATTTCAACGCGCCGGCTGCGGTGTGCCGGGCGGCGGTCCTCTATGTCTTCAGGACGCTTGTCGATGATGACATTCCGATGAATGAAGGATGTCTGAAACCCATCACCATCATCCTTCCCGATGATTGCATGCTGCAGGCGCAATATCCGGCGGCGGTGATTGCCGGCAATGTCGAAACCTCGCAGATCGTCACCGACACGCTTTATGGCGCGCTCGGCGTGATGGCGGCGGCGCAGGGGACGATGAACAATTTCATCTATGGCAATGACACCTATCAATATTACGAGACGCTGTGCGGCGGGTCGGGGGCCGGCCCGGATTTTGACGGTTGTGATGCTGTCCATACCCATATGACGAACAGCCGCCTGACCGATCCCGAGGTGTTGGAATGGCGTTATCCGGTGCTGCTGGAGAGTTTCGAGATCCGCACCGGGTCCGGCGGTGCCGGACGGCATCTTGGCGGCAATGGTGTACGCCGGCGCACACGCTTCCTTGAATCGATGGAGGCGGTCATTCTCGCCAACCACCGCATCGTGCCGCCCTATGGCATGGCCGGCGGGGATGACGGGGCTGTTGGCCGCAACTGGGTCGAGCGCACCGATGGCACTGTGGAAGAGCTGACGGCGACAGACCTTCGCCAGATGGCGCCGGGTGACGTCTTTGTCATCGAAACCCCTGGTGGTGGTGGCTTCGGCCCGGCTGATGACTGATCGCGGGGGCAAAGGCATGGATACTGGTATGGATACTGGCATGGATACTGGCATGGGAACAGGCAACAAGGATCAACAGCGTATCGTGTCATCGGCGCATCTGGTGTCCGACAAGGCCGCCGAGCTGAGCGAGGTTGAATATGGCCTGATCGTCGCCAGCAATGCCTTTGGGTTGTGGATGGTGCGCGGTACGGCGGCGGCGGCGGCGGATTTTCCCGAAATGGTCGATCTTGGCGTCATCGATATCCTGAGCCTGCATTCGGTCAATCACCGTGGGCGGCCCAAGAAACTTGCCGACATCTGCTTCAAGCTGAATGTCGGGGATACGCATGTCGTCAATTATGCGCTGAAGAAACTGCTTCGGGCCGGGCTGATCAGCGGTGAAAAACAGGGCAAGGAAGTCCTCTACTCGACAACCGATCACGGCCAGGAACTGATCCAGCGTTATCGCAAAATCCGTGAGGCCTGCCTTGTCGATGCGTTCTCGGCACTTGGCGAGGTTGACGCTGACAGCCTGTCCGAACTGGCGCGCCAGCTTCGTGTGTTGTCAGGGCTGTATGATCAGGCGGCGCGAAGCGCGACCAATTTATGATGTCAGGGGGCGGATGACCGAGATGATGCAGGCAGTCTGGTACGATGCCAACGGCGCGGCAGGAGATGTTCTTGTTCCCGGCGAAATGCCGATGCCGACGCCGGATGCGGGTGAGGTTCTGGTGCGACTTCACGCCTCCGGCGTCAATCCGTCCGATGTCAAGGCACGGGCCGGATCGCGGCCCATGGCATTTCCCCGGGTGATCCCGCACAGCGATGGCGCCGGCACGCTTGAGGCTGTCGGGCCCGGCATTGACCCGTCGATGGTCGGCGCGCGGGTGTTCGTTCGCAACGGCCAGTGGCAGCGCGCCTGCGGGACGGCGGCACAGTTCACCGCCATCGATGCCGGATGTGTGCATCCGCTGCCTGAAAATGTCGGATTCGAAATTGGCGCGGCGTTGGGTATCCCGGCCCTGACAGCGGCCTACGCGGTGCTGAAAGACGGCCCGGTTGACGGTCAGACGGTTCTGATCCATGGCGGCGGTGGCACCGTAGCGCGGCTTGCCGTTCAGATCGCCGTCGATAGCGGCGCCACGGTGATTGCGACGACGGGCGATATGGCGCGCGCAGACAGGATCAGTGATGCCGGCGCGGCCACTGTCATCGACTACCGCAACCCCGATCTGGTCAGCGCGGTAAAGGCAGCGGCCGGCACGGCGGAGGTGACCCGGATCATCGATCCCGAATGCGGTAGCAATATCGTGACCAGCATCGACATCCTTGCCGAAAAGGGCATCATTGTCGGCTATGGCTCGGTGCTGGC
>SHBC01000086.1 GCA_004213025.1 SAR116 cluster bacterium | reverse complement strand
GCAACATCCTTACTCCCCCAATAAGCTAATAGGTATATATAGCACTTTGGGGGTATAGCAGCCTACGGACACCTAAATGCCCCGCTTAATTGCAAGCACCGGCAGTGACCCCACCCGCAATTGGGCATGTCAGTGACCCATTGGATTGGCACAGAAGACAACTGATAGTGGTTACCAGTGTCAGAAGCTGATGTGTGCAGTTGGCTGTCTATATATTACGTAGGCACCGGGGGTGGTTCATGCCCCGGCCCATGAAACTGCAGCACATTGGATTGCAGTCAGACTGTGAAAGAAACTGTGAAAGATTTCGTGCCTGTTGACACTAGCAGTGCTGCACATAAACTGTTGATATTGCTGATGTTCAGGTCAGTGATGGTGCATACAAGACGTAATCAACTATACGCTGGCAGCACCATCGGACTCTCTTAAACACCTGAATGTTAAGCATATTCTGTGCAACAGACAGGCTGTGTGAAAGAAAAGCCTTACGAAATACGTTGCATCCACCCATCCAGCACGTCCAGTGGATACCCATTTCCATAAGACTGGCCAATGCCAGCGGTGGTCCAACCACCAATAGCGTCCACGATATCACTGGGGCATTCTACTGCTCGTAGTCTGTCACGTAGACTATGTCGAAAACTGTGAATCACGCAGCTTTCAGGTGCGTGTTGGTGCAGCCATTTATTAAGGCCATTGCTAGCTGAATTGGCGTTGCAGCCTCTGTCATTACAGTAACGTGGAAACGCCATAACATTGTCTCCACTGGTATCCATGAGGCGTTCAGCTGCCCATAGCGAAGTGCCTACGAGTGGAATTAATCTTCGGCTTCCTCTTGTCTTCAAAGACCGCCACGGATGTGGTTGCAAGTCGATATGCGGAATTGGTGCATCCAATTTGATGTCTGTTAGGCGCAGCCCAGCCGCTTCTCCAAGCCTCATGCCAGTGTCACTAATTAGTGACACCAGCCATCTCATGTCGTCATCCAATGACCTGCAAAGACGTTGGATACTTCTGATGCTCTGGATGGGTATTGGCTGGCGTTTCGCTTCCACACCACTCTCTGGGAAATAGGTCTTTGAAAAGGCATTGGTACAATCCAATCCCTCTTCAGATATAGACAGGTTCACAATGGCCCTGACGGTCGCAAAGACACGCTTGACCGTCTTCATCCCCATTCCTTGTTCCATTAACCAGTCACGGAACTTGGCAGCTTCTGCTGATGTGTAGGAAGCAATTGGGCGGTCACCAAGCACCTTGATTACATATTCAATGTTTCGGTTTGCAGTACGCCAAAACACCTTGTCCTTACCTGAACCTTTCAAACGCAGATAAAGGTCACATGCATCTGATAGAATGGGGCTGTCATCAGGAACCTCATTGTCCTGCCTCAATACATGCATGGCTGGAATTTCCATCCGCTGCAGCCGCAGTCCTAGCCAATAGTCTTCAAGCCTCTGGCTTACTGACTTTGCTGCACGGTTCGCAGATTGAAGTGATTTGGTTCGCAAGCTGAAACACAGCCTGTTGACACAGTAATGTTGGGCGAGGTCTTGGGGAATATGCCGAACATAGTAGTAAACACCATCACGATTCATCACGTGTTGGTTCGCATATTTCTTTCTCATTTTCTTTCACACAGCCTGTCTGTTGCACAGAATATGCTTAACATTCAGGTGTTTAAGAGAGTCCGATGGTGCTGCCAGCGTGATTCGAACACGCGACCTCACCCTTACCAAGGGTGCGCTCTACCGCTGGAGCTATGGCAGCATTGCCATCGACGCGCCTGACTTACACGAGATCATGACGCCATGGCAAGTGCGTTTTTGGCCAGTTGCGCGGCCGGTTGCCAGTCGTCACCGGCATGTCGGTCAGTGCCGGTGCTCACAGTTTCAGCAGCCAGCGTACGATAGCGCGGGTGCGCCGGCTGAACAGCGTGGCCGTGAAGAACGCGCCGGCGGCCCGCTTGCCGGCATCACCAAAGGTGGGGTAAGGCGCGATGACGCCGGCCATGGTGGCGATCTTGCGGCGTGTGCCGATGGCCAGTGACCAGGCGAGGATCATTTCACCGGCCTGCGGTGCGAGGATTGTGGCGCCGAGAATCCGGCCATTTCGATGTGTCACCAGCTTGACCATACCTTCGGTCCGGCGCTCGGCGACGGCACGGTCATTGCCGGTCAGTGACACGCTCTGGGTGCGGATATTGGCTGCGCCCCATGCCGTCGCGGCGGCGGCTTCGGCAAGTCCGACATGCGCCAGTTCAGGGTCGGTATAGGTTACCCAGGGGGTGTATGTCTCGTCGATCTTCGCCGGCAGACGGAACAGCATGTTGCGAATCACGATGCCGGCATGATAGCCGGCGACATGGGTGAATTGCGGGCGCCCGGTCACATCGCCGATGGCAAAGACCCGCCTGTCGCTGGTCCGCAGCCGCGCATCGGTGATGATGCCGTTGCGGCCAACGGCAATGCCGGCAGATTCCAGCCCCAGATCAGTGATGCCGGGCCGGCGGCCCGCCGCGACCAGAATATGGCTTGCCTCGATCTGGCGCCCATCTTCCAATGTCAGGGTCAGCGCGCCTGCCGTGCCACCCGTTTTGGTCACGCCGACACCCTCGATGATCTCGATCCCCTCTTCGCGAAGCCGCGCCACCAGGATCGCGCGTATCTCAGGGTCATCCTTGGCCAGGATAGTCGCCGCTTCGATCAGCGTCACCCGGCAGCCAAGGCGGCGATGCGCCTGCGCCATCTCAACACCGATCGGCCCGCCGCCAATGATCGCCAGATGATCCGGCTTTTCCGGATCGCCAAAGATTGTTTCATTGGTGTGGAATGGCAGGCTGTCGAGCCCGGGGATGGGTGGCACCATGGCGGTCGATCCGGTGGCGATGACGAAGAATTTCGCCGTCACCTCGACACTGTCAGAGCGAACGCGGCGCGGCGCGATGAACCGCGCCCGCTCCTCGATCACCGTGACCCCAAGGCCGGTAAACCGTTCGACTGAATCATGCGGGGCGATGGCGGCGATGGTGTCGGCAACATGCGCCTTCACCGCTGCGAAATCCACTGCCGGCGGCGCGCCGGTAACGCCCATCGCAGGATTGCCCGCGGCGTGATGCGCCGCCTTTGCCGCGGCCAGCATCGCCTTGGACGGGACACAGCCGCTGTTCAGGCAGTCACCGCCCATCCTGTCGGCCTCGAACAACACCACCCGCGCGCCCATCTGGGCCGCCCCGGCGGCAACGCTGAGCCCCCCCGATCCGGCGCCAATGATACAGATATCCGAGGTGATTTGTTTCATCGGGGTGCCCCGTTCCGACGCGCCGTCTGGACCCTTTGCCACGCCACCGGCAGCAGAGCCAGCAGCCCGAGCGCGGCCAATGGCCCGAGGATGGCCGGCGAGCTCAGCACCTGCAGGTCGGGCACTTTGCCGGCGCCAAGAATGTGATCAAAACCGCGGCCAACCGAAACGGCGACGGTTGTGCCGGGCGCAATGCCGATGAAGGTCGCCAGGACAAAGCTGCCAGGCCTCATGCGGGACAGCGCAGGCACGATATTGACCACCCAGAAGGGGGCCGCCGGCATCAGGCGCAGCGCCAGAAGATAGGAAAAGGCGTTGCGCGAGAACCCGTCCTCAAGCCGCGAGAGGAACGGGCCGGCACGTGCGCGCGCCAGATCGGCAAAGGCTGTTTGCGCGGCGATGAACACGACTGTCGCGCCGGTCGTCGCGCCGATAATGACAAGCCCGATGGCAAGCCATCCAAACAGCGCGCCACCGGTCAGCGTCAGCGCCAGCGCGATCGGCAGCGAAAAGGCGACGGCAATGATGTAGATGCCGAGAAAGGCGGCGGCGGCAAGTGGCAGATTGGCCTCGGTCGCCGCGGTCAGCGCGCCATAATGCAGCGCGATGGACTGCCAGCTCAGCATCTGATGCCCGCCAAGCAGAAGGAACAGCACAAGACCGCCGACAAGAAGCGCCGGCAGCCACAGCCGTTTCAGCCGCCGCGTCACCGCGGTGCGCGTGCCGGATGCCATCGCGTCTGTCTCCCCTCATGCCAATGCCTCGTGTCACAGCCTTGTGCCGCAACCTTATGTCAAGTCGGCGCAGTCTACAGACGCCGTCCGGCTGCCACAATATGTCCTTAATGACAATTCAGTGTGTTCGGCCAGTTTGCCAGATCGACAGGTGGCTGGCGCCTGGTCCCGCGATGATTGCATTTGTCATTGCCGGACCGCCGGCTTTGGGTGATACAGTCCGGCAGGGGCAAAGGACGGGCCGCACCAGTGGCGGCATGGGAACAGGCGGTTGGTTGCCAGGGGAGAGCCAAGCGGTGTCACAACCGGTGAATGACAAGGAAGAGCGGCTGGCGCAGGCGCTGCGGGCCAACCTGCATCGCCGCAAGGCACAGTCACGGGCCCGGCGCACCGGCGAGGATGACCGGACGCGGCACGAGGGCGGCCTGAAGGCAAAAGCGAAACCGGCGACAGGGGCGGAGCAGGATCATGGACAGGCTGAAGATTGACGGCGGGGTGCCGCTGACCGGTGAGATTGCCATCAGTGGGGCGAAGAACGCGGCGCTGCCCCTGATGGCGGCGGGGCTTGTCACCGACGGCACACTCCGTCTGACCAATGTTCCCGATCTTGTCGACACAAGGTCGATGGAAGTCCTGCTGGCGAATCATGGTCTTGACGTTGGGCGCGACGGCGACGCCGTGACAATGTCCGGCGAGGTGACGAATATCGATGCCCCCTATGATCTGGTGCGCAAGATGCGGGCCTCGATCCTTGTTCTTGGACCGCTTCTGGCGCGCCATGGTCAGGCCCGCGTGTCGCTTCCTGGCGGCTGTGCCATCGGCACCCGGCCGGTCGATCTTCATATCCGCGCCATGCAGGCGCTTGGCGCCATTGTCGAACTTGCCGATGGCTATATTCAGGCGCGGGCGCCTGACGGTCTGACAGGCGCCCGCGTGGTGTTCCCGATGGTGTCGGTCGGCGCCACCGAAAACGCCCTGATCGCGGCCAGCCTCGCCAAGGGGACTTCGGAGCTTGTGAATGTGGCGCGCGAGCCGGAAATCAGTGATCTTGCCGAATGCCTGATCGCGATGGGGGCGCGGATTTCCGGTCACGGAACCGACACCATCACTGTCGAGGGCGTTGACCGGCTTGGAGATGCGACACACGCGGTCATCCCCGACCGGATCGAGGCCGGCACCTTTGCCATTGCGGCACTCATCACCGGTGGCGATCTGACGTTGACGCGCGCGCAGCCACGGCATCTTGATTCGCTTCTTGATATCCTGCGGGAAACCGGCGCCAGCATCACCGCCGGCGAGGAC
>SHBC01000085.1 GCA_004213025.1 SAR116 cluster bacterium | reverse complement strand
GCAGCAGGCGGCGCGGCGGATGCTGGAACGCGGATCGGGGAGCATCTTCTTCACCGGCGCGACGGCTGGCGTAAAGGGCTTTGCCAACTCGTCGGTCTTTGCCATGGGCAAATTCGGGCTTCGTGGTCTGGCGCAGTCGCTGGCGCGCGAACTTCATCCGCAGAATATCCATATCGGGCATTTCGTGATTGATGGCGGCATCCGTTCGACGCGGCATGGCCGTCAGGATGATGGCAGCGACAACATGCTCGACCCGGACGCCATTGCCGAGACCTATCTGCAATTCCATGCCCAGCACCGCAGCGCCTGGGGCTGGGAGGTCGAGCTTCGCCCCTGGGTGGAGAGGTTCTAGTGGAGAGGTTCTAGTGGAGAGGTTCTAGTGGAGAGGTTCTAGTGGAGAGGTTCTAGTGGAGAGGTTCTAGTGGAGAGATTCTAGTGGAGAGATTCTAGTGGATCAAATCTAGCGCATCAGCGGCAGTCTGATTCTGGTGCGTCGGCGCTGTTCGCGCGGCAGATGCCTGTTCAGATAGCGCTCGATCACCCCCCACAGCCCGATGATGCCAAGCGTCAGCAGGATGAAATATCCGGCCACGATTGGATAGGCGACGAACGGGTTGAAGGTCTTGTCGGCAAAATAACTGGCGTAATAGAGGGCGTCACCTGACTGTCGCCAGGCCGGAAATCCGGTGAAGAACACCAGCGTCGTGGCATGAAACAGGAAGATCGCCTCGTTGGTGTAGGACGGCCAGGCGAGCCGCATCATCGTCGGCCAGTTGACACGCCAGAAGGTCTGCCAGCCATTCATGCCATAGGCGGCGGCGGCCTCGACATCGCCGACCGGCACCGCACGAAGCGCGCCATAGAAAATCTCGCCCGTATAGGCGGCGGTGTTCAGGAACAGCACGATCAGCGCGCCAAGCCAGGCCCGTGTGAACCACCGCGTCTCGGCGGCGATCTCGACAAAGCCCAGATCGAAGGACAGTCCGACCTTGGGCATCAGCACGAACAGCTGATAGGCAAGGAAGAACTGGATAAACAGCGGCGAGCCACGGAACAGGAAAATGAACCAGCTGGCCGGAATGCGGACCAGCGGGTTGCCGGAATTCTTGCCGACCGCAACCGCCAGCGCCAGCCAGAATCCCAGCGCCAGCGCCAGCACACCGAAATAGACATTCCAGATCATCCCGCTGCCGATCAGCACGATCTGTTCGCACAGCGTGAAATCGCTTTTCGGCAGCAGCCTCTCACCAATGCCGATCGAGCGCAGCGCATAGGCCTGGATGGTGGCAAAACAGCTCATCTTCCGGCCGCCATCCTGCCAGCCGCCCTGCTGGTGCCGGCAAGCGTCGCCTGACCATGGCTGAGACGCCTGTTCAACCGCGCCAGTACAATCTCGCTGACCCGGGTCAGGCCGAGATAGAAGACCAGCAGCGCCAGGAAATACCATAGCTGCCAGTTCGGATGCGGGAAACTGTAGGCGCGGGTCTTGGCACTGCCAAGCTCGCGCGCCCAGTAGACGATATCCTCGACGCCAAGCAGGAACAGCAGCGGCGTTGCCTTGGCCAGGATCATCCAGATGTTCGACAGGCCGGGAAGCGCAAAAATCCACATCTGCGGCAACAGGATGCGCCAGAACAGCTGGCGCTGGCTCATGCCATAGGCCCGCGCCGTCTCGATCTGGGCCTTTGGCACGGCGTCGAAGGCACCGCGGATCGTATTCCCGCAAAAGGCACCATAGACGATGGCAAAGGACAGGATCGCCAGTGCAAACCCATAGATTTCATGCATCCATTGCGGATCGGCATTCAGCGGCAGCTTCGCCGCCGTGCAGACGACAAAATCATTGCCGCGGCGCACCGGCTCGCTCCAGTCTGGGCAGATGACCCGGTGCCGCAGATATTCGAACGCCTGGTCAAGCGCGATCGGGCCGAACATGAAGAAGACGATCTCCGGCACGCCGCGCACCATCGCGATATAGCCGCGCCCGAACCAGCGTAGCGGGGCGATTGCCGAACGGCTGGCCAGCACGCCGCCGAAGCCGAACAACAGCGACAGCGGCGCGGTGATTGCCAGCAGCAGCAGCACCGTTCCAAAGGCAAGATAGAAAGACTGATGCGTCGGGGTGGTCAGATAGCACAGCAGCCATGCCGCGCCATCAAGGCTTGAGGGATCCTCGCACCTGTCGAACATTATGAGGCCACCATGCCGAAGGGGGCAATCTCCGGCGTGCGGGTGCCGGTCAGAATATCTTCCAGCGCCGCCTGCGCCACGCCGGCCCCGTTGGAGAATCCGGAATGCATGACAACCGTATACAGTCCGCCAAACCTGCCGCCATCAGGGTGTGGACAGCGCCCGACCCGCGGCATCCCCCCGGCCGGGATCGGCCGCCGCCCAAGGGTGAAACTGTCCATTTCCAGCGGCGCTGGACAATCAAAGACAGATTCGATCCGGGCCAGCTGCGCCGCTGCGTTCTGATCCAGGCTGGTCATGCCGGGGTGCGGCGCGTAGGCACCGAACGTGCCGCCAATCAGAAGACAGCCATCGAGCCGCTGGCGGACATGGAAATCCGGGCCGGCGACCACGGCGCCGAGGAACCTGTCGACAGGCCGGCTGAGGACAAGCAGCCCGTCACTTGACTGCATCTCCAGCGTCACGCCGATCGTCTGCAGCAGCGCCGGCGTCGCATTCCCCGCCGCCAGCACGACTTCATCGGCGGTAACAGCTCCCGCGCCGGTCATCACGCCGGTCACGCGCGTACCCTCGACAATCAGCCCGTGAACATGCGCCTGTCTGACCGTCGCCCCTGACGCCTCGATCAGCCGGGCGGCGGTTGCCACCGGTTCAACAGCCCCTTCGATGGCGGTGTAAAGCGCGGCCTCAGGACGTTCGCGAAGCCGTGGCAGGCGGGCCGCCGTTTCATCGCCGGACAGCAATTCGGCCGGATAGCCAAGACCGGACAGCTGGTCCACGGCGGCGGCAAGCTGATCCGGCGGCAGATCCCACAGGAAGGTCTCACGAGCGCTGAAGGCGATGCCATCTATATGCTGCTGCCAGGCCTGCCAGCGGCGAAGGCTGGCATGGCGAAGCCGGAAATAATCGGGGTCATCGGTGGAACAGGCATTGATCCAGGCCCAGCTGGCGGCCGTCGCACTGGCGCCTCCCGCAACAAGAGTGGCGCCGATCGGGCCCGCGGAAAGAACAAGCGGTCTCAGCCCACGCTGCGATGCCTCATAGGCAAGGCAGGCACCCACAATGCCGGCCCCAACAATGATAATCTCGGGCTTCGCTGTCATCCTGCCACCGGTGATGCTGTTGCCCGCATGCTGGCATCAGCAAGTTCCTGAAAGGAAGGGGCGGCGACATTCGCATGGCCGCCCCTCCATAATGGTGAATGATCTGAAACGATCTGCAACCTAGAAGGTGTTGGCGTCGTCGCCGAACCACTTCTTGATCATCGTGTTCAGCGTACCGTCGGACTTCATCGACCCGATGGCCTTGTCCATCTTCGCCTTCAGGCCACCATCGGATTCGCGAACACCCATGCCGATACCGCCACCAATCGATTCCTGACCGACAACCGCCAGCTCGCCGTTCGACTCATCGACGATCGGCATCAGATAGTCGCCATCAGCCAGAACCGCGTCGGCCTCACCATTACGGACCGCCTGGATGGTTTCATCTGGGGTTGCGAATTCCACCAGCGTGGCACCGCTCTCGGCGACAAAACCAGCCTGGATGGTGGCTGTCTGCGCCGCGATCACGCCGCCCTTGACGTCAATCGACTGGCCGGCCATGCCAACAAAGTAGGATGGCGATGGCGGGAAATAGTCCTGGGTGAAATCAATCACCTTGTCGCGCTCGTCAGTGATCGACATGCCGGCAATGATGGTGTCGTAGTTGCCGGAGACAAGGTTCGGAATGATCGAATCCCATTCATTGGTCACCCACTCACAGGTCAGGCCGGCACGCTTGCAAATCTCGTCGCCAAGCTCGCGCTCAAAGCCGTCAACCTCGCCCTTGTCATTGATGAAGTTGTAGGGCGGGTAGGCGCCCTCGGTGCCCATGCGGATGGTATCGGCCATCGCCACACCGGACATTACCATACCGGACATTGCCATACCGGACAGGGCCACACTCAGCGCCAGCCCGGCAATCTTTCCCTTGATCAGTGATTTCATCATTATCTCCCTTTCGATGGTTCGCCGCCGGGCCCAGTGCCGCGGTTCGGCGGGATCACGCTTCAGTTGGGGGTCTGCGACGTCGCGTGAAGAAACTGTCGCAGCCTGTCGGATTTCGGTTTGCCAAACACATCCTCGGGCCTGCCTTCCTCTTCGACAACCCCTTCATTGAGAAACATCACATGCGTCGAGACATCGCGCGCCAGATTCATGTCATGGGTGACAAGCACCATGGTCCGCCCCTCGGCGGCAAGCTCGCGGATGACCTTGATCACCTCCTGCTCGAGTTCAGGGTCGAGCGCCGATGTCGGTTCATCAAACAACAGCGCCCGCGGTCGCATCGCCAGCGCGCGGGCGATGGCGGCACGCTGCTGCTGGCCGCCGGACAGCTGTGCCGGATAGGACTCGGCCTTGTCGGCAATACCGACCTTGTCGAGGATCGCCATGGCATCGGCGGTCACCTCGTCACGCGGCCTGCCAAGAACGGTAACGGGGGCCTCGGTCACATTCTTCAGCACCGTCATATGTGTCCACAGATTGAATTGCTGAAACACCATCGACAGCTGCGTGCGCATGTCGATGACCTGCTGGCGGTCGGCCGGCACCCGGTCCGGCCCCTCACCTGCCCAGCGCACCGCCTCGCCGCAGAACTCGATCTCGCCGGCCTGGCTGAATTCCAGCATGTTGATGCAGCGCAGCAGCGTTGACTTGCCTGACCCGCTGGAGCCGATCAGCGAGACAACATCACCCTCACACGCTGTCAGATCAACGCCTTTCAGCACTTCAAGACTGTCATAGCTCTTGCGGATCCGGCGAAGGGCAAGGACGGGTGATGTCACGGTACGGAGGGCCATATAAGGGCTGTCTGTTAGTGTAAATGGTGCATCAGAAACTGACACAGATCGACAAAGTGTGACAACCAAAACCATGCTGACACACAAGCTTGCGAAGCCAGGTTACGGCTGCCTATCATGATGCCACATGCAATCCTGAAGGTGGCGGCCCTGCGGCTGTGGTGCGACGGCATGAGATATGACTACATCATCATCGGCAGCGGGTCGGCCGGCGGGATGATCGCCGCACGACTCAGCGAGGACCCGGCAATCAGCGTGCTGCTTCTCGAGGCTGGTGGGCGCGAGGGCCACTGGACGATCCGGATGCCGGCGGCGACGCGACAGAATTTCGGTGGCGGGCCGCGCAACTGGTGCTTTTCGACCGAGCCGGAGCCTTTCATGGAC
>SHBC01000084.1 GCA_004213025.1 SAR116 cluster bacterium | reverse complement strand
CATTCTGCAGCGAGCGAGCCGCCAGGTGCGGCACCGGCCGCATCCCGTCATTATGCAATCTTTCGGCAACGGCGATGGTATCGCGCGGATCACTTCCCGGCAGGAAGGTCACATTGACACTCGTGCCCGGCGCCAGACAGTCGCGGAAACTCTCAATCTTGGTCGCCCCGGTCGGGGTAACCTCGATCGACCAGTTGGAGCCTGCCGTGCGGATTGTCTCGATAGCTGCTGTCATATCGGGCCTGCCTTCATAACGGTCGTCACCTTGCCGGTATATTCACTGCTTCACTGCGGCACCTTGTTCAATGGGCGGCAGCATGGCGATTTCATCCGCCCCACGATGGCTTGCCGACGCCCCACTATCTCCCGGATGCGACATGCGGCATCCGGCGTTCTGTCAGGCGGGTTCAACGCCCCCGTTCTCGACCAGCAGCTTGACTCTTTCGGCGGGATAGTCCGCCTCCAGCGCCGCTGCCCGCGCCGCCGCCTCTGCCTCCAGATCCTCACCGCACTCGACAGGCGCGCCGCGCCGCCATTCGGCAAGATAATCATCGGTCGAGTCGGCACCGTCGCGCATCGCCGCCGCGTCAATGGCGATGGCAAAGCGGCGATGCAGTTCGATCTTCGCCTGCTCGCGCTTGCGGCCACGACCGCGCTCGGCAATGACCTGGGCTGGAATATCCCGCCAATATAGAGTGATCAGCTGAGCCACAGTCAGTCTCCTTGCATGTTCGCGGCAACCATGTCGGTCACCCAGGGGGTTAACCGGCCGAACCCGGCAAACCGGTATTGATATTCAAGACCAAGCTCGTCGGCGGCCGCCCTGGCCTTTCGCGCCAACGCCGGATCCTCGGTCTGGGCGATATACAGAACGCGTGTGTAATTGCCGAAATACAGATCGCGGAGCTGCGGATATTGGCGCAGCCCCATGCCCTGCATGATGATTCGCTCGAAATGCCGGACCATGTAGTCGGTCAGGAAGAAGGTGCCAAGCTCGCGTTCCATCTCATCATCGAAATCAGGCTGCTGGAGATACATTTCATAGCAATGAGGTCCTGGAATGCGGGCCACATTTTCCGCCTCGAGGAAGGTGTCGATCTCGCCGCCGGTGCCGCAATCGCCATAGACCACGGCCACCCGCCTGCCCTTGCGACGAAGCGCGGCCACCTTGCGGCGCAGTCCCGGCACGATTCTTTCAGGATGATTATGCCATGACGCAGGAAGGCAGGTCAGATCGACCTGCCCATCCGGGAATTGCGCGGTAATGGCCAGAAGTTCGCGCGCCAGCGCGCCGCAGGCGATCAGCGTGAGGCCGGTCTCCGGCGGCGCCATGCCGCGTTCAGCCGGCAGCGGCTTCCGCGCCACGCTTTGCCGCCACCATTTCCTTGGCCGTTTCAACAGCCACAGCGGCATCACGGCAATAGGCATCGGCGCCGATCGAGTCGGCAAAGGCCTCATTCAGTGGCGCCCCGCCGACAAGAACGATGTAGTCGTCGCGGATGCCCTTTTCGACAAGCGCGTCGATGACGACTTTCATATACGGCATCGTGGTTGTCAGCAGCGCCGACATGCCAAGGATGTCGGGCTTATGTTCTTCCAGTGCCTCGAGATAGTTCTCGACCGGGTTGTTGATGCCGATATCGACAACATCAAAGCCAGCACCTTCAAGCATCATCGAGACAAGGTTCTTGCCGATGTCATGGATATCGCCCTTGACCGTGCCGATGACCATCGAGCCAACCTTCGGCGCACCGGTCTCGGCCAGCAGCGGGCGCAGGATCGTCATGCCGGCCTTCATCGCGTTGGCCGCCATCAGAACCTCGGGTACGAACAGGATGCCATCGCGGAAATCGATACCGACAATGGTCATCCCCTCGACAAGGGCCTTGGTCAGGACCTCATAGGGTGTCCAGCCACGCTCAAGAAGGATTTCGACGCCTTCGCGGATCTCGTCCTGAAGACCGTCATAGAGATCGTCATGCATCTGCTGGACAAGTTCGTCATCGTCCAGTTCGGCAAGGATGATTTCCTCTTCATCGGCCATGTCATCACTCCTCAGTCGCGGTGGCGGTTTTCAGCGCCTGTTATGATTCCAGAATTGCTGCATGCTGTAACCTGACTGTGGGGCAAGCGCGACAGAATCTATTTGTTTCGCGACAATGCTGGCGGAATATGACCAGTGTGAACGTTATTCTTCGATCTGATGCCGCGTCATGATCGGAACGCTGATCGCGGTGAAGACCAGTGAAATGGCTGTTATTCCGAAAACTTTGAAGGTCACCCAGTCATCCGTGCTCATTGATCGCCAGGCTATTTCATTGGCCAGCGCCGTGGTCAGGAACATCACCACCCACAGCCAGCTGATGGCGCGCCAGCCAGCATCCGACATGCGAAGCTGCGTTCCCATGATGGCACCAAGCGGATTCCGCCCGATGAGCCTGCCGCCAGCGATCACTGCCGCCAGAAGAACCGTCAGCACCGTCGGCTTGATCTTGATGAACAGGTCGTTCTCGAAATAGACCGAAAGCCCGCCAAAAAACGCCACCGCGACACAGCCGACAAGCGCCATCATCGATACCCGGCGCTCCAGAATCCATCCTGCCGCCAGCGCCACAACGGTCGTTCCGACAAGCACCTTCACCGCCAGCATGAAGTCGCCTGTCATGTAGTTGACGGCGAAGAACACCACCAGCGGGCCGAGATCGAGCAGCATCTTGCGGCCCGGACGCTCGCCGGTTGCCGAATGTTCATCGGTCGCTGGCGGGGCGTCTTCGGCAGGTCTGTTCTGGTCGGGGTTTACAGGATCACTCACGTCACTGTCTCCGGATATGTCAGGTCAGGTGGAGAATTGCATGTGGAGAATAGAAAGTCATGCCGCCATGCCGGTTGCCATTTCCTCGCAGGCGGCGGCAACCTCGCGGATCAAAGCGCCGCCATCCTTGCGGTTGCGGGCCTCTTCACCAAGATGCCGGCGCCACAGACGCGCGCCGCGCTGGCCATGATAGAGGCCAAGCATATGCCGCGTGATGGCATGAAGTGGCACGCCCTTGGCGACGCACTGGTCAGCATAATCCGCCATGCGCCCGGCGATTTCGAAGCGCGAGGGTGCATCGCGGCCGTCCATGGTGGCAAGAAGATCGGCCAGGATCATCGGCGTCCGATAGGCGGCGCGGCCCAGCATGACACCGGCAAAGCGCGGCAATTCCCGCACTACCCTGTCCACGCTGTCCAGACCGCCATTCAGGATTACCTCCAGATCGGACCGCCGTTCCGCAAGCCGCGCCGCGCGGTCGTAATCCAGCGGGGGAATGTCGCGGTTTTCTTTCGGGCTGAGGCCGTTAAGCCAGGCCTTGCGGGCATGAAGATAGATCACCGTCACACCGGCACCGGCCACCGCATCGATGAAATCGTCAAGCCCGGCCTCGGCATCCATATCGTCGATTCCGATCCGGCATTTCACCGTCACGGGAAGCTCGGTGGCAGCCCTCATCGCCGCCATGCAGTCGGCAACCAGCATCGGTTCCGCCATCAGACAGGCGCCGAAACGTCCAGACTGCACGCGGTCGGACGGGCAGCCGACATTCAGATTGATCTCGGCATAGCCATAATCCATGGCAAGGCGAGTCGCCTCGGCAAGCTTCGCCGGATCGCTGCCACCAAGCTGCAACGCTGTCGCCACGCCGTCCCTGATATCCTCGGGTGCCTGGGCCAGCAACCTGTCGCGATCGCCATGAATCACCGCGTCCGCTGTCACCATCTCGGTGAACAGCAATGCGCCGGGCGCGATGTGGCGGTGGAAATGCCGGCAATGCCGGTCCGTCCAATCCATCATCGGCGCCACGCACAGGCGCCTGTCCGGCGCCGGCAATGATGTCGTGTCCCTGTTCATGATGCCGTTATATATCATGTCCTTGCGTGAAACCACCGCGGCTAGAGAAGATCGAAGGGGTTGCGCGCCTTCGCGTCCTGAATGGCCAGAACCCAGGCATCCGGGTCGATCTCCATCTCGCGCCGCAGCCTTGTCTCCACCGTCTCGCCGCTGGCCCAGCCATCATTTTCGGGACCGGCCACCACCGGCCGCCAGCCATAGGTTCCGTCAAATTCAAGCGCCCGCGCCAACAGGCGATGCCGGCCATCAAGATCGTCGATATGAACAAGGATGGCGCCGGCCTCGGCATTGCCGCGGCGCAGAACCACACAATCGATCAACTCGCCAGTGGCGATCCGCAGGGCGGCCCCGACCAGCATCTCGGTCTTCATACGTGCCATCATGGAAAGGTCAGCACCCTAGAAATCGCTACAACGACCTTTCTGTTCCCAGTCGCCATAGCGCGTTGGTTCAGGCCCTTTCGGGCCGTTGACCTCGACCGGCGCATCCGACCCGGCTTGCGCCTTGTCAGATTTCGCATCTTCGACCTTGGAGTCGGTGTCTGTCTTGTCAGTATCCATGAAAACCTATATGCCCCGTGACATGCGCAAAAACAAGCCGGGCCGGACAGCCACATCATCTCCGCCACAGGACTCCCGCCAGCCGGCGAAGAGCGGCATTGCCAGCCGGTTTGCCGCTTTCAACGCGCTGCAGGACATTTCAGGCGGTAAACATCTCGATGACGCGATGCGCCATGCCGGCGATCTGTCGCAACGCGACCGGGCCTTTGTCCGGCTACTGGTGACAACGGTGCTGCGCCGCAACGGGCAAATCGACCAGGTTCTTGGCGCGATCATGAACAAGCGTCCTGCGGGGCGCACCCGTGACGCCATCGAGATCATGCGTCTTGGCGCGGCGCAGCTGCTGTTCCTTGAGACAGGCGCCCATGCCGCCGTCGACAGCACCGTGGATCTGATGCGCGCCGCCGGCTTTCACAGCATGACCGGGCTGGCCAATGCGGTGATGCGCCGCCTGTCACGGGATGGTGCGGACATCCTTGCCACCACCGATCCGCAGGACAACCTGCCGGACTGGATCCGTCAGAGCTGGACCCGCCACTGGGGGCCGGAGCGAACACGGCAGACGATGGAGCTGGCGATGATGCCGCCGCCGCTGGATATCACGCCGGCGCGTGATCCCGCCGACTGGGCGGCACGCCTCGACGGCGTTCTGGTCGATGGTCACACGGTCCGCCGTGATTTCGACGGTGACCCGACACAGCTTGCCGGATTCGAGGATGGCGCCTGGTGGGTACAGGATGCCGCCGCCGCCCTGCCAGCGCGTCTGTTCGGCGATCTTGCCGGGCGCCACGTCGTCGATCTGTGCGCCGCCCCTGGCGGCAAGACGGCCCAGCTTGTCGCCGCCGGGGCGCAGGTGACCGCCATCGATACATCCGATCGCCGCCTGCGGATCGGTGGTGGCAAGGATGTCCGAACCATCCCGTGACAGGCGGCGCATCACCGCATTGGCCAGCCCGGTCATGCTGTGAAAG
>SHBC01000083.1 GCA_004213025.1 SAR116 cluster bacterium | reverse complement strand
ATTGTCCGGCGGTAGACGATAGAATGGAGACATCGACAGATGGCAAAGACACCCGCGCCCCGCAAGGGGCCTGCATCGCCGGCAACATCCACCGCAAAGGGCAAGGCGCAGGCCAAATCCAGCGCTAAGAAACCTGCCGCGCCTTCATCTGGCAAGGCGCGAGGGCTTGGCCGCGGCCTGTCATCGCTTCTTGGTGATGCCGGGATTGCCGCAACAACTGGCACGGCACTGGCTGGCACGGCACTGGCTGGCACGGCATCGGCCGGCGCGGTGCCAGGAGGCGCACCGGTACAGTCAGGCCTGACCGAGCTGCCGATCGAATGGATCAATTCCGGCCCCTGGCAGCCGCGTCGTCGTTTTGATACCGCGTCGCTGTCTGAACTGGCGGAATCGATCCGCAGCAAGGGTCTTGTCCAGCCAATTCTGGTCCGCCCGCGTGCCGGCACATCGAATCGGTATGAGCTGATAGCCGGCGAGAGACGCTGGCGTGCCGCGCAGATGGCACAACTCCACGCCATCCCGGCGATCATCCGCAATCTGGAGGATGAGGAAGCCTACGAACTGGCGCTGATCGAGAATATCCAGCGCGCCGATCTGAGCGCTGTCGAGGAGGCCGAGGGCTATCGACAGCTGATCGACAGTTTCGGCTATACGCAGGAACAGCTATCCGAAATCATCGGCAAGTCGCGAAGCCATATTGCCAATCTGCTGCGCCTTCTCTCATTGCCGCGCGAGGTCAGCGATATGGTTGTCGACGGAACACTGACCATGGGCCAGGTGCGCCCATTGATTGGCAATGGTGAATGTGTGGCGCTGGCCCGCGAGGTGGCCAAGAAGGGGCTGTCCGCCCGTCAGGTTGAGGCAATGGTGGCGCGTGGCAGGAGTGGCGCCGGCGGCCCATCGAAAGCTGGCGTGCCACGTGAGAAATCCCCCGATATCAAGGCCATAGAGGTAATGCTTGAGACGAAAATGGGGTTGCGAGTCGATATTGACTGGAACGAGCAAGCTGGCAGTGGCCGGATGTCGGTCAGTTTCAAGACCCTTGAGCAATTCGAGGCGGTGATGAAGAAACTTGTAACCAATTAGCCGCGAAGCACCCGCGCGCGAAGACACAGGCCAAGCAAAGTCTGGGCGCAGATGGCGGTGTCGTTGCCACCGCCCGTTTTCACGGCCAGTTCGGCGTCCTGAAGCCGATTGACAGCGTCCATAAGCGTCTCCGGCGACCAGTGCCGAAGCTGTGATGTCAGCCTGTCCTGAAGCCGGAAATGCACTGGCGGGCGGAGTGATTTGACGGCCTGCTGGGCGGAGCCGCCAGTGTGCATGGCGCGCGCGGCCTGAAGCAATTGCCGGAAATAGGTCTGCGATCCGCGCAGCACCGTGACACTGGCCTGCTGTTCGCTCCACGCCTTGTCGATGGCGCGCTCAAGAGCGTCAACCTTGCCATCTGCCGCGGCCATTGCGATGTCGGAAATTGCCAGCGTACCGCTGTCACCAAGGGCTACGCTCACATCCTCGAAACTCAATGATCCGCCCGGTCCCGCAAGAAGGGCCAGTTTTTCAATTTCACGGCGCGTCGCCGCCCGGTCACTGCCAAGCCTCGTGATGGCGGCGGCACGGGTATCGTCGCTGATGCTGATATTGTCCTTGGCCAGCACCTCGACAAGCAGGGCGCCGATGTCGCGCGCCTCGTCAGGATAACAGCCGATGGCGGCAGCCTGATCACTTGTCTCGAACAATTTGACCAGGGCGTGGCGCGTGGTGGTTTCGGTGGCCTCGACGATGATGAAGGCATTTTCAAGATTGCGGGCGAGGGCCAGCTTGCAGGATTCAAGCATTTCGCTGCCGCGCCCCCGCACCAGCACCAGCCGGCAGGTGGCTGTCATGGCAAGCGCCTCCGCAGTGTCACCAAGAGTGGCCGGATCCGATGACAATGTCTCGCCATCGAGGCGTGTGACCGAAAATACATCGTCGAGATCATCACTGAAATGCCCGGCGATTTTCCGGGCGCGTTCGCCAATCAGGCCGATATCGCTGCCATGAAGAAGCGTTGCGCGGATCGGCGTCGGGATGGCGGACAGGAAGCTTTGGATCTGTCGCGGTGCGACCTTCATCAGGACCCGCTTTTGTTCAGGAAATAGAGCTGCACGCGGTTGGCGACACGGTCGGCAAGAAGCATCGCAAGGCGTTCACTGCCATGCCTGTCGGAGCGGGTCTGTGCGAAATAGGCCGATACCGCACCAAGGGTGGCGGTGGAGGATACCGAATCTTCCAGCACGACCTCGCCAGTAGTCCGGTCAACAAGGGTTATCGCTGCCGTCATGGTCATTTTCTTCAGGTTCGAGCCGGTGCCGCGAACTGAAACAACGGAACTTGAGGACTGATTGAGACTTGAAGACAAATCATGTGTCACCAGACCCCCTGAATCGAACCTGTCGCGAAGGTGCCGACTATAGAGCTGGCCCGTGCGCTCACCACTCTGCACCACATTGATCCCGACATCCTGCTGGCGCAGCAGCTCACCAACCGTCTGAACCTGCATGTTGGTGCAGGCCGCGAGCAGGCAAAGACCGGCGAGAAGGAATGCCCTAGACAACAACATTGATGATCCTGTTCTGCACGACGATAATCTTTCTCGGCTCCTTGCCGTCAAGATATCGGATTACGCCGGCCGAGGCCAGCGCGGCAGCGCGGGCTTCATCCTCGGCGGCATCGCGCGGAAGCGATACGGTGTCACGAAGCTTGCCATTGACCTGAACGCCGATCTTGACACTGCTTTCGGTGACAAGGGCGGCGTCGGCCTCCGGCCAGGGCGAGGCGGCCAGCATCTTATCATGGCCAAGTGCCTGCCACATTTCCTCGGCGACATGCGGTGCCATCGGGGCCAGAAGCCGGGTCAGCGTTTCGATGCCGAATCGGCGTGCCGCATTGCCGTCTTCCGAGCTGTCCTGCAGGTCTGCGATGGCGTTGGCAAGCGTGTAGAGCTGTGCCACCGCCTTGTTGAAGCGGAAAGCCTCGATATCCTCGGAAATTGCCTTGATGGCCCGATGCGCCGCGCGTATCAGATCGGCAGGCGCGCCGTTTGTCGGTACTGGGCTGCCAACAGGCGCCAGATCAGGGTCGCCGGCCATGCGATAGAGTCGCTTCAGAAAGCGTGACGCGCCCTCAACCCCGGCTTCTGTCCATTCCATGTCACGTTCCGGCGGCGAATCCGAAAGCATGAACAGCCGCGCCGTGTCGGCGCCATAGGTCGAGATGATCAACTCCGGGTCGATGACATTGCGCTTTGACTTGCTCATCTTCTCGATGCGGCCTGCGGTGACGGCTTCGCCGGTCTCGATTGTGCGCCAGTCATCGCCGTTACGCTCGACATCTGTCGGGAACAGCCACTTTCCCTGCTGGTCCTGAAAGGTCTGGTGGCAGACCATGCCCTGCGTCATCAGGCCGGCGAACGGCTCATCAAAATCCAGATAGCCTGTTTCACGAAGCGCCCGCATGAAGAAACGCGAATAGAGGAGATGCAGGACGGCATGTTCAACCCCGCCGATATACTGGTCGACAGGCATCCAGTAGGCGGCCGCCTCGCGGCTGAAACCTTCGGGATGCCCCGGGTCGGCAAAGCGCAGGAAATACCATGAGCTTTCAAAGAAGGTATCGAACGTGTCCTGTTCGCGGGTGGCCGCGCCGCCGCATGTCGGGCAGCTTGTATGTTTCCAGGTCGGATGGTTTGACAGCGGGTTGCCGGGCGTGTCGAAATCCACATCTTCTGGCAATTCCACCGGCAGATCGGCTTCCGGCACCGGGACCATGCCGCAGCTGTCGCAATGGATGATGGGGATCGGGCATCCCCAATAACGCTGGCGCGACACACCCCAGTCACGAAGTCGGTAGGTTGTCTGGCCAGTGCCGGCGTCACGCGACTCCAGCGCATCGATGGCGGCGCGTTTGCCATCCTCGACGCTCAGCCCGTCCCACGCACCCGAGTTGAACAGCTTGCCTGGCCCGGTATAGGCTGTGTCGGTGACGGTGAAACTGCCGGCATCGGCATCATCTGGCAACACCACCGGGATCACCTGCAGGCCGTAGGCATTGGCGAAATCAAGGTCGCGCTGGTCATGCGCGGGGCACCCGAAAATGGCGCCGGTGCCATATTCCATCAGCACGAAATTGGCGATATAGACTGGCAGCTGGCACTCCGCGATCAGCGGATGCTGCACCGAAAGACCGGTGTCATAGCCTTTCTTCTCGGCGGTCTCGACGGCCGCTTCGGAGGTGCCAAGCTTGGCGCATTCGCCGATAAAGGCTGCCGCGTCGGCATCACCCTCGCCAATCGCCATCGCCAGCGGATGGTTGGCGGCGATGGCCAGGAAAGAGGCGCCGAACAGCGTATCCGGCCTTGTGGTGAAGACATCGATGCTGCCTGTGGCGTCCGGTCCGGGCGCAGTCAGGTCAAAACGCACGCGCGCGCCCTCGGACCGGCCAATCCAGTTCTGCTGCATCAACCGCACCCGCTCTGGCCAGCGGTCCAGCCCGTCAATCGCGCCGAGGAGTTCATCAGCAAATGCGGTGATCTTCAGGAACCATTGCGACAGCAGGCGGCGTTCAACCGGCGCGCCGGAGCGCCAGCCGCGGCCATCGACAACCTGTTCATTGGCAAGGACGGTATTTTCAACCGGATCCCAATTGACCCAGCTTTCCTTGCGATAGGCGAGCCCCTTTTCAAGGAACTTCAGGAACATCCGCTGTTCATGCTGGTAATAATCTGGCGTGCAGGTGGCAAGCTCGCGGTCCCAGTCATAGGACAGGCCCATGCCGCGAAGCTGTGTTCGCATGGCACCGATATTCTCGGTCGTCCACTGGCCGGGATGTACGCCGCGTTCCATCGCCGCGTTTTCCGCCGGCAGACCAAAGGCATCCCACCCCATCGGATGAAGGACATTATATCCGCAGGCCCGGCGATAGCGCGCCACCACATCGCCAAGCGTGTAGTTGCGAACATGCCCCATATGGATACGGCCAGACGGGTAGGGAAACATCTCAAGGACGTAATATTTCGGCTTGTCAGACCCGGTCTCGGCGACAAAGCACCTGCCGGCTTCCCAGCGTTCCTGCCATTTGGCCTCGACGGCGGACGCGTTGTACTGATTCATGAATGTCACCCTGGCGGTGTGCCATGAAGGCCTGATTAAATCTGCCTAACTGAATGTGCCTGACCGTATGTATTTGTCTATTCGACGACTTCGGTGATCGTTTCGGCGCGAATCTCCCGGGCGCGGTTGAGAACGAGATCCTCAAGACGCTTGCCGAATTCATCGTCACGAACACCGCCGCTCCAGGTGCCATCTGTGCCATCGCGGCTCTGCACATGAACCGTGACTCGTACGGCGTCGGAGCGCAATTCGCGACCGGAGATGAAAATCGTGATCTTGATGCGCTCGTTCGGCTTGTCGGGGAGCGAGTGCCAGTCAGACACGATGGTGCCGCCAAAAGTGTCAACATCGGCAATCGGAATCAATGAGATGATTTCCAGCGAGGCGCGCCACAGGATGGCGTTGACCGGCATACTGTCACCGTTGTTGTCGGCCAACCCC
>SHBC01000082.1 GCA_004213025.1 SAR116 cluster bacterium | reverse complement strand
ACGGAACTGTCGGTGCTTCGCGAATTGCAGGCCCGCACCTCCCGCGCGCATGACACCCGCGCGCATTACACCCGCGCGCATGACACCGGTGTGGCTTAACACTGTCACGGGTGAAGGCCCGAAGGGTGTGCCCCGGATCTGGCGGCGGCAGGCTATTGCAGCAAGCTGAGGACAGAACAAGGTGCGGGCCTTATTCAATCCAGATGAATTATTTGACAATGCGGCCTTGCCTTTCATCATTTCGCAAGGCTTAATTTTGCGGTCCGCATGGACCGGCAACCGGTTCGTACGGGCTTCAAAAGGGAGGAACTGATATGAAACATATCCTGAAACTGTCGCTTGCCGCCGCCTTCAGCGTCGGTCTGAGCGCGCAGTCGTTTGCCGCCGAGTGTATCGCACCGGCGAACCCGGGGGGTGGATGGGACTTCACCTGCCGGACCATCACCAAGATCATGACCGATATCGGCGCCTATGACGGCTCGATCCAGGTCACCAACATGGCCGGTGGCGGTGGTGGACTGGCCTTCACCCATGTGGTGAACGAGCGCAACAGCGATGCAGACCTGGTTGTCGCCGCTTCGACCGCGACCGCGACCCGCCTGGCGCAGAATGCCTATTCCGGCATGACCGCCGACCAGGTCCGCTTTCTTGGTGCGATCGGCGCCGACCCGGGTGTGATCGTCGTGGCGAAGGATTCGCCCTTTCAGAATCTGAACGACCTTCTTGATGCGGTGATTGCCGATCCGTCGAAGCATGCCTTCGCGGGTGGGTCCGCCGCCGGTGGTTATGACCATCTGAAGGTCCTGATGGCGCTCAAGCGCAAGGGTTTCACCGACATTAAGAAGGTGAAATATATCGGTGTCGACGGTGATGCCGACGCCATCACCCAGACCGTCGGGGGCTTCACCAGCGCCATGACAGGCGATATCTCCGGCGTCGTCGGCTTTATCAAGTCGGGCGATGTGCGGGTTCTGGCCTCCTTCACAGAAGAGCGGATCCCTGGCTTTGAGAGCATCCCGACCGCGCGCGAGCAGGGCGTTGATGTGATTGCTGTGAACTGGCGTGGCCTCTACACCCCGAAGGGTGCCTCGGACGCCTCCTACAAGCAGTGGACCGATGCACTCCGCAAGGTCGGTGATTCGCCCGAGTGGCAGGAAGCCATGGTTGCCAACGGCCTGGCACCTTTCAACATGGTTGGCGGTGACTTCCAGTCCTATGTCGACGGTGTGATCGGCGAGGTCCGCGCGATGTCTGTCGAACTTGGCGTCATGAAGTAATGTCAGACCGGATTACCGGCCTGATTGTGGCTGTACTGGCGCTTGCCTTCGCGGCGGGCGCCAGTCAGCTTGAAGAGCCTTTCTTCGCCGACCCTCTGGGTCCGAAGGCATTTCCCTTTCTTATTTCCGCTGTTGCCTTTGTGGCCGCAGCCACGATGGTGATGCGCCCCGATGCCGAGCCCGCCTGGCCCGGCCTTGCGACGCTGACAAGGCTGGCCATCGCGACGGTCATTCTGGTGGCTTATGCCTACGCGCTGAAGCCGCTCGGCTTTCTGCTGCCGACCGCCATCGCCTCGGCGGCGCTGTCCTATCAGATTCGGCCGCGAGCCGTGCAGAGTGCTGTCATAGGTCTCGCGCTATCGGCTGGCCTGTTTGTGATTTTCAAATATGCGCTGGGGCTGGGGCTGTTCGCCCTGCCGCGTTGGTTGATGGGGTAGGGGTATGGACCTGTTCGCCAATCTGGCCCTTGGCTTTTCCATCGCGCTGTCGCCCGAAACGCTGGCGCTGGCGGTGGCAGGGTGCGTTCTTGGCACGATGATCGGGGCGCTGCCGGGGCTTGGCCCTTCGAACGGTGTCGCCATTCTGATTCCGCTTGCCTTCAGCCTTGGACTCGACGCTACACATTCGCTGGTGCTGATGACAGCGGTCTATTATGGGGCCATGTATGGCGGCCGGATATCGTCAATCCTGCTCAACATTCCGGGTGATGAACCGGCGATGATGACGACGCTTGATGGCTATCCGATGGCCAAGGCCGGGCGCGCCGGTGACGCGCTGGTGCTGTCCGGCGTGGCCTCATTCGTCGGCGCGTTTCTGGCCACCATCGGGTTGATGTTGCTGGCGCCGTTGCTGGCGCGGGTTGCCTTTCTGTTTGGACCGGCGGAATATTTCGCCCTCTATCTTCTGGCCTTCTGCACGCTTGGTGGGCTCGGCTCGAACAACCAGGCAAAGGCCGCCATCGCGGTCTGTCTTGGTCTTGGCATCGCGATGATCGGGGTCGACAAATCGACCGGCCTGACACGCTTCACCGGCGGCAGCCTGCATCTGTTTGACGGGGTTGATTTCCTTGTCGCCATTGTCGGGCTGTTCGCGGTTGCCGAGGTGTTCGTCTTCATCGAGAGCCATGGCCGCGATTCCGCCATCGGTGTGAAGCTCGAGAAAATCCGCATTCCGGTGAAGGACATTATGAATAGCGGCTGGACGATGCTTCGTGGCACCGGCATCGGCTTTGTCGCCGGGCTGTTGCCGGGGGCTGGTGCCTCGCTTGGCAGTTTCCTTGCTTATATGCTGGAGAAATCGGTTGCCCGCGACAAGTCGACCTTCGGCACGGGCGAGCCGAAGGGTATCGCCGCACCCGAGGCAGGTAACAATGCGGCGGCTGGCGGTGCGCTGGTGCCGATGCTCACCCTCGGCGTGCCGGGGTCGGGCACGACGGCGGTGCTGCTGGCGCTGCTGATGACACTGAACATCACGCCAGGGCCGCTTTTGTTCACCGAACGGCCGGAGGTGGTGTGGGGTCTGATCGCCTCGCTGCTGATTGCCAATGTCGTGCTGCTGGTGCTGAATGTCCCGCTGGTGCGGGTGTTCAGCCGGATCCTGCAGGTGCCGGCGGCGGTGCTGCTGCCGGGAGTCACGATGATTTCCTTTGTCGGCATCTATTCTCTGTCGGGAAGCTATTTCGATTTGTTGCTGATGATCGGTTTCGGCGTTCTCGGCTATGTGCTTCGCAAGCTGTCGATCCCCGCTGTGCCGGTCATCCTCGGCATTCTTCTCGGCGGCCATATGGAGGTCAGCCTGCGCCGCGCCATGGTGTTGTCCGACGGTGACTGGACCTATCTGTTCGCCTCGCCGATCTCGATCGGGCTATGGATCGCCGCCGTGGCAGGCTTTATCCTGCCACTGTTCCTGCGCCCCTATCTGCGTGCGCCGGTTCAGGTTGCCTCTGACGAGGATCCGGACCGCGATTCAGGCAAGGACAGGGGATGATGCCAACTCGGGTGCTTGTCCCCTCAGGTGTTCTCGGTCTCGGATTCGATCCGGCGGCGCTGGCGCGGGGAGTTGCGGCCGGTCCTGACATCATAGCTATCGACGGCGGGTCAACGGACAGCGGCCCCTTCTATCTCGGCACTGGCACATCGAAATACAGCCGCGCGGTCTGCCGCGATGAATGGCGGCAGCTTCTCGAGGCGCGCGCCAAAGCTGGCGTACCGCTGGTGATCGGTAGTTGTGGCACCTGCGGGACCAAAGCTGCCGTTGACTGGATGTTCGATATCACCTGTGAACTTGCCGCCGAGCTGGGCCAGCAGTTGCGTGTGGCGCGTCTCTACAGCGACGTGCCGGTGGATGAATTCCGGCGCGCGCGTGATGATGGCGGTGTGTCACCGCTGGACCCGGCACCGGCAATTGATGACGCGGCGCTGGCGGGCATGACAAACATCGTCGCGCTTGCCGGGGCCGAACAGATGCAGGCGGCGATCGATACCGGCGCCGATGTGGTGCTGGCCGGGCGGACAACCGATACCGCGACCATTGCCGCGCTGCCGCTGGCACGCGGTGCGCATGCCGGTGGTGCCTGGCATGGTGCGAAAATCGCCGAATGCGGGGCCTTCTGCACAACCCGGCCCGCCAGCGGCGTGATCATGGTCAGTTTCGATGCGGCAGGCTTTACCGTCACGCCGATGGGTGACGGGGTGCGATGCACGCCGCAATCGGTGGCGGCGCATATGCTGTATGAAAGCAGCGACCCCTGGATCCTGCATGAACCGGGCGGCCATCTTGACGTGACAGCGGCGCGCTACGGTGTTGCCGGGGACGGCAGCGTTCGGGTTGAGGGCGCTGCCTGGGTGCCTGCGTCGTCCTATGGCGTTAAGCTGGAAGGCGCGCGCCGTGCCGGTTACCAGACGATGATGCTGGCGGTGATTCGCGATCCGCGCTATGTCGCTGCGGCGGCGGATTGGGCAGACCGGCTACTGGTGCATTGCCGGGGATTGATCGCTGTGTCCCTCAGCCTGTTGGATGATGCCTATGACATCGAGCTGCGTCTGATCGGCGTTGATTCTGCGCTTGGCGGCCTGGAACGGGATCGCGGATCGCCGGTTGAGGTTGGTGTGATGCTGCTGATCACCGCCGCCAGCCAGGCATTGGCCAGCGAGATCGCCGCGGTGATCAATCCGCATCTTCTGCATTTTCCATTGAGTGATGATGAACCGCTGCCGACCTTCGCCTTTCCTGTCTCGCCGGTGCATTCTGACCGTGGGGCAGTGTATGAATTCGCCCTCAATCATATCCTGCAGCTGTCGGATCCGATGGACGGATTCCTGATATGCGTCGACGAGGTCGGTCATGGCTGAACTTCGTGACATCGCAAGTCGTATCAGGTCGAAGAATGCAGGCCCGTTCTGGATCACCATCGATATCTTCTGTGACGGGCCGGATGTGCTGGCGCGGGTGGCGGCGGCGCTGCCGGCCGAACGGGTGGCGGATCATCTGCAGATCGACGCCGCGCACCTCAAACGTTTTGAGATGCCGGCGCTGAACGTCCTGAAGTTCAGCTTTCCCCGCCCGCATCCGCAGGGAAGCCTTCGCGACCGCGACATGCATGGCGCGCAGGTGGCGGTGTTGCTGGAATCGCTCGAGGTCTGACGGACCCAGTTGTTGGCGCTCAAACCTCACCGCCATTGATGGCGATTGTCTGGCCGTTCACCGCATCCGATTCCGGCCTGCACAGCCATAGCGCCGCCAGGCTGACCTCGGCCGGGGTGATCAGCCTGCCGGCCGGGCTCATATCGGCGAGGACGGCTCTGGCATCATCAGCCGTCATGCCGGTGCGCTCAGCAATGTTGGCGATGGAACGGTCGGTCATTGCGGTGTCGAGATAGCCAGGGCACAGCGCGTTCGCGGTGATGCCGCTTGTCGCCAGTTCGGCGGCCACCGATGTCACCAGCCCGTTCACACCATGTTTCGAGGCGCTGTAGGCGCTGGCATAGCGGTATCCGGCCAGTCCCATGATCGACGAGATCGCCAGCAACCGGCCCCATTCGGCATTGGCGGCGCGCATCGTCCTGAGCCCGGCCCGGAATGTCAGGAAGCAGCCGGTCAGATTGATCGCCATGATCTGCTGCCACAGCTCCAATGAGGTGTGGTGAAGCGGCGCGCTCTCGGCGATGCCGGCATTGGCGATGACGATGTCGCAGCTGCCAAGCGATGCAAACAGCGCGTCGGTCGCCCCCTCGTCGGTGACGTCAAGCTGGTGCGCGGTGATCCCCGGAATCGTCTTAACGGCGTCAGCAAGCGGCGCCCGGCGGCGCCCGGCGATATGAACATCGGCGCCGGCACTGGCGAAATCAGCTGCCAGCACGCGGC
>SHBC01000081.1 GCA_004213025.1 SAR116 cluster bacterium | reverse complement strand
GCTGCCATCATCGATACGGCGAAGCGCCGCCTCGATTTTCTGCAGCAGCTTGCGCTCGCGATCGCGGGTGCGAAGATCGATAGTAGCGTTGCTTTCAATCTGCGCGCGATCCATCTGGTCCGGCCGGTGCAGATTTTCCTGCGACAGGTCGGTGATCGTCTCGGTGGCCTCGGCCAACAGCTCGGCACGCCAGTTCTCAAGCTTCTGCCTGAAATAGGCAAGCTGCATCGGGTTCATGAATTCCTCGTCCTCGCTGGGACGATACCCTTCCGGCAACAGGATCGGCGTCGCCGTCACACCACTTGCCTTATTATTGGCAGTTTTGGTGGATTTCGCGTTCGATTTTTGAATTTTGTTGGCACCCGGGGCGGCTTTTTTCGCTTTTTCGGTCATTTGATCATCCATTTCAAAGACTGAATTTCCGCTTTGATTTTGGTTTCTCGACCACCGGGTGGGATTCCTGCAAAACGAGGCTGAGCGCCGATTTCACGAATCGCCCGGGGTCTGTGGGCATGGAATTACACAAAAAACCGGAGCCCTTCAAGCGCTGTTTTATGATGCGAATTGTAAAAAAGGGCTTTTAACTCTTCGTTATTGTTACTAAAAAGTAAATCACGCATATGTGAATTGAGGCTTTGGGCGAGGTAAATTACGGTTTACTTAACGATGAAGACGGGCATTTCGACGGGCCAAACCGCCGGAGAATCCGTCAGGAGAATCGGAACAAGACTGTCCAATTATGATGTAGGAAATCAAGCCATGCATATCCTGATTGTAGAAGATGATCCCGTTGTCGCTGATGTTCTGGGAATGACGCTCGAAGAAGCAGGCCATTTTCAGTCGACGGCACACAACATCGAGACCGCCCTTGCGGAACTCAAGCATAACAATGTTGATGCGGTGCTTCTCGACATCAACCTGCCGGACGGTGATGGCACCAGGCTGGCGCGTCTGATCCGCAAGAACCATATTCCGGTTCCCATTCTCGTCGTGTCCGGGAATGCCAGCACCGATGACAAGATTGCCGCTCTTGGTGCCGGTGCCGACGGCTATCTGACAAAGCCGTTCGACAGGTTCGAATTGCTGGCCAATCTCGATGCCATCATCCGCCGCACGCATGGCCACAGCTCGGCCACCGTCGCTGTCGGCAACCTCGAGGTTGACCTGAACCGCCATCTGGCGCTGGTCGAAGGTGAGCAACTCTCGCTGACCGGCAAGGAATTCCGGATTATCGAGTTCCTTGCGCTTCGCAAGGGATCGGTACTCAGCAAGACGTCGTTCCTCAGCCATCTTTATGGCGGCATGGACGAGCCGGAGCCGAAGATCATCGATGTCTTCATCTGCAAGCTTCGTCGCAAGCTGGAACTCGCCGGGGCGCGCGGTGTCAGCATCGACACGGTATGGGGACAGGGCTATATCCTGCGCGAAACCGAGGCAATGGGCCATCTGCCGCCCAATCTACCAGACACCATCGGCAGCATTGATGCTGACGAGCCCCCGGCCAGCGTGCAGACACGTCGCCGTCGCCAGACCTCGGCGCAGACAATCACCGCAGGCTGACGGCCGCGAAAGCTACATCAGGAACAAATTGTAAAAGGGGGCGTTAGGCCCCCTTTTTTTATCGCACCTTCATTCTTATAACGCATTTTTCTCAGGCGCACTTTTCCTGTACCCCTCTTGCGCGCCAGGCCCGGATCAATCACCATCACCTGGCAACAGGGACATAGCTCATGCTCTATTTCAGCCTTGGCGATTTCGTGTCACACCCTGACCAGCCCGATTGGGGGCTTGGCCAGGTGCAGTCGATCGTTGGCGACAATGTGACGGTGAATTTCACCCATGCTGGCAAGCAGATGATCAACTGTGCCATCATCGAACTGGTCAAGGCCGAACTGCCGGCGACGGAGACATCGGACTAGCCCCCCTCGCGGGCCATGGGTCTATTTTTCATCGGGTTTGTCACCGGGGTCGATATATCATCCTGTTTGCGTCATGCCATGACGTAATTGGCGATGTGAAAGGCACAACAAGCAGAGATAGTGACCCGGTTGGTTCGCGCCCGTGCTCACGCCACCATCACGGGCGAATCTCATCACACTTCTGGCAGCGCGTTTGACAGTGGGGGACATATCAGATGGACGAAGCAGGCGTTCCGTCAGACCGGCAGCAGGGCAGCAAATCCAGCCGTGGCCGCGGCAATTACAAGCCGAAAGGTCGGCTTGCCGACCCGGCCGCGCTGCAAGAAATCGAATCCCGCCTCGGCCCCGAGGCGCCGCGCCGCGACCTGCTGATCGAATATCTGCATCGCCTACAGGATGAATTCCACCACCTTTCAGCACGCCATCTGGCGGCGCTGGCAGCCTGGATGGGCCTGCCAATGGCGGAAATCTGGGAAGTTGCCAGCTTTTATGATCATTTCGACCTTGTCCGCGAGGGCGAGGATGCCCCGGCCCCCTGCACCATCCGCGTCTGCACCTCGCTGTCCTGCATGATGGCCGGCGGGGAGACGCTTCTTGCAAAGCTGCAGCCCTATGCCAGCGACAAGGTGCGCTTTGTTGGCGCGCCCTGCATCGGTGCCTGTGACAAGGCCCCGGCCGCGGCGATTGGCCACCAGCTTGTCGCGCCGGCAAGCCTTGATGATCTGACCGCCATCGACAGCACCCCGACCGTAGGCCCGCCGGCCGGCGCCATTCGACTTGACGATTATGTGGCGGCTGGCGGATATGCCCTCCTTCGCGATCTTCTTGCCGGCACAAGGTCGCGGGATAATGTTCTGGCAGTCATGGACAATGCGGCGCTTCGCGGCCTTGGCGGCGCCGGATTCCCGACCGGGCGTAAATGGCGCATTGTCAGCGGCCAGCCCGGTCCGCGAATGATGGCCGTCAATGGCGATGAGGGCGAGCCCGGCACCTTCAAGGACCGGCATTACCTTTCAACCGACCCGCACCGGATGATCGAGGGGATCCTGATTGCCGCGCATGTTGTCGGCATCGAGCGCTGTTTCATCTATATGCGCGATGAATATCCCGAGATCATCGCCCTGTTGCGTGCCGAGATCGAGGCTGTGCAGGCGGCTGGACTAGCCGATCATGTCGAGCTGGAGCTGCGGCGCGGCGCCGGTGCCTATATCTGCGGTGAGGAATCGGCGATGATCGAATCCATCGAGGGCAAGCGCGGCCTGCCCCGGCATCGCCCGCCCTATGTCGCCGAGGTGGGGATTTTTGGCCGCCCGACGCTGGTCAACAACATCGAAACGCTGCATTGGGTGCGCGATATTGTCGAGAATGGCGCCGACTGGTTCAACGCCAAGGGCAAGGACGGCCATCCCGGACCGCGAAGCTATTCCGTGTCCGGCCGCGTGGCGCGTCCCGGCGTTGTGATCGCGCCTGCCGGATCGACGGTCAGCGAGCTGATCGAGATGTGCGGCGGTATGGCGGCGGGGCATAGTTTCAAGGGCTATCTTCCCGGCGGTGCCTCTGGCGGGATCCTGCCGGCAAGCAAGGCGGACATCCCGCTCGATTTTGGCGGTGCGCTTGCCGAGGAAGGCTGTTTTGTCGGCTCGCATGCCATCGTCGTGCTGTCCGATCAGGACAATATGTGGGACGCCGCGCACAATCTGATGAAATTCTTCGCGCATGAGAGTTGCGGCCAGTGCACACCCTGTCGCAACGGCACCGAGAAGGCCGTGGCGATGATGGGCGTTGCCAGCCCTGATACCGCGCTTCTTGGCGAACTGGCGGTGACCATGGCCGATGCCAGCATCTGCGGGCTTGGCCAGGCGGCGTCAAACCCGCTTGTCAGCGTGATGAAACACTTCCCAGAGGATATCGAGGTCCGGGATATCAAGGTCCGGGATATCGAGGTGCGGGACATAAAGGACGGCGATCATGAGTGACCATGATAACGACAACGGTGGAAACACCGGCGTCACCTTCACCCTTGACGGGCAGTCCGTCACCGCGCGCGATGGCGAGACTATCTGGCAGGCGGCGGCGCGCCACGGCACCGATATCCCGCATCTCTGCTACAAGGACTCCGACGGCTACCGCGCTGATGGCAACTGCCGCGCCTGTATGGTCGAGATCGAGGGCGAGCGTGTCCTCGCCGCAAGCTGTATCCGTGCACCAGGCGAGGGGATGATTGTCCATAGCGACAACCACCGCGCCAAGACCGCCCGCAAGATGGTGATGGAACTTCTGGTCGCCGATCAGCCAGAGCGCGCCGCCGCGCATGATCCGGACTCCGAATTGTGGCACTATGCCGAATCCCAGGGTGTTGAGTCGGCACGCTTTCCGGCAAAACAGGCTGCCGAACCGGACAGCAGCCACCCGGCCATTGCCGTCAATATGGATGCCTGCATCCAGTGCAACCTGTGCGTTCGTGCCTGCCGTGAGGTACAGGTCAATGACGTGATCGGCCTTGCCGGTCGCGGCGCCGAGGCAAAAATCGTCTTTGATTTCGATGACGAGATGGGGGCCTCGACCTGTGTCGGGTGCGGTGAATGTGTGCAGGCCTGTCCGACCGGCGCGCTGATGCCGAAAACGCTGCTCGATGGCGACCAGATGCTGGCCATCACGCCCGACCGTCAGGTCGATTCGGTCTGCCCCTATTGCGGGGTTGGCTGCCAGCTGACCTTTTCGGTGAAGGATGAAAAGATCGTTGCCGTCTCCGGGCGGCAGGGGCCTGCCAATCAGGGACGGCTCTGCGTCAAGGGACGCTATGGATTTGATTACATTCATAATCCCGAGAGGCTGACCCATCCGCTGATCCGCCGTGAGGATGTGCCAAAATCGGCCTCGATGCCGTTCGATCCGGCCAACCCGATGACGCATTTCCGCGAGGCAAGTTGGGACGAGGCGCTCAATCTGGCGGCCACCCGCCTGGCCGCCGTGCGTGATGAGCATGGTCCGTCGGCGATGGCCGGATTCGGGTCGGCAAAGGGCACGAATGAAGAGGCCTATCTTGTCCAGAAGCTGGTGCGCACCGGCTTCCGGACCAACAATGTCGATCATTGCACGCGGCTGTGCCATGCCTCTTCGGTTGCCGCGTTGCTGGAGAATATCGGCTCCGGCGCTGTCACCGCCTCCTTTGCCGAATGCCGCAATGCCGAGGCGATCATTGTTATCGGCGCGAACCCGACTGTGAACCACCCGGTCGCCGCGACCTTCATCAAGAATGCCGCACAGCGCGGCACAAAACTCTATGTGCTGGACCCGCGCGGCCAGCATCTCGACCGTTATGCGACCGCCTCGCTTCGCTTTTCGCCGGGAAGCGACGTGGCGATGCTGAACGCGATGATCAATGTCATCATCACCGAGGGGCTGTATGACGCCGCCTATGTCGAGGCGCATACCGAAGGTTTTGAGGATCTGAAGGCCCGCACCGCCCATACCACGCCCGAGGCGATGGCGCCGATCTGCGGCATTGATGCCGAGACACTCCGCAGTGTGGCGCGCGGCTATGCCACCGCCAAAAGCGCGATGATCTTCTGGGGGATGGGTATCTCGCAGCACACGCATGGCACCGACAATTCACGCTGTCTGATCTCGCTGGCGCTGCTGACAGGCAATGTCGGGCGGGCCGGCACCGGCCTGCATCCTCTTCGCGGGCAGAACAACGTCCAGGGGGCGTCTGATGCCGGGCTGATCACGATGTTCTTCCCCGACTATAAATCGGTGACCGATGCCGA
>SHBC01000080.1 GCA_004213025.1 SAR116 cluster bacterium | reverse complement strand
GCCATGGCGGCGCAGCAGCGAAATCACGAGTCGCTCATTATACTGCCCGACGCTGACCTGGTTGCCGCCATGCAGCGTCGTCGAGATATGGTCGCCAATCGGTGACTGGCCGGCCGGTGACCGGGTGTTCATCGGCAATGTCCCCCAATGTGCTGAAGGCAGAATAGAGCCGCCGCCGCACAAACACAATTGCGCTCGCACAGGTGTCCGCACAGGTGTCCGCACTGGTGTCCGCACTGGCACCCCCACCGGCGCCTGCCCCGATCCTATCTTCACGGCCCAAGCTGGCAGACCAATGAAGCTGTGACCGGATTTCCCTGTAAAGCAACCATAATTTATTTTTAAATCAAAATGATTTATTAATTGACGTGACAGCAGCGGCACGGTATCACACAAGAAACTGATAAATGGGGTGCCATCCATGAAACAGGTTGCCATTAACGGATTTGGACGGATCGGCCGCAATGTTGTGCGGGCCCTGATCGAAACACCGCGCGATGATTTTAAGATTGTCGCGATCAATGATCTGGCACCGGCGGAAACCGCCGCGCTGCTTCTCGAACTTGATTCAACGCATGGACGCCTTGCCTGCGAGGTCAGCCATGGCGATGATTTCCTCGAAGTCGACGGGCAGCGCATCGCCTATATGAGCCACCGTGATCCCGAGGCCTGCGCCTGGAGTGAGCGCGGCATCGATCTGGTCATGGAATGCACCGGCATCTTCACCTCCGCCGAGGCCGCGACCCGCCACGTTGAGGCTGGCGCCGGCCGGGTGCTTGTCTCGGCACCGTCAAAGGGTGCCGATGCGACGATCGTCTATGGTGTCAATCACGACAGCCTGACGCCGGAGATGCGGATCATCTCGAACGCCTCCTGCACAACCAATTGCCTGGCCCCGGTGGCCGCCGCACTTGATGAATCCTGCGGTATCACGCAGGGGTTCATGACCACGATCCACGCCTATACAGGCGATCAGAATCTGGTCGATGGCGATCACAAGGATCCCTACCGGGCGCGTGCCGCGGCGCTGAACATGGTGCCGTCGACAACCGGCGCCGCACGGGCGGTCGGTCTGGTCCTGCCGGCGCTTGATGGCAAGCTTGACGGCGTCGCCATCCGGGTACCGACACCGAATGTGTCGGCTGTCGATCTGGTTTTCGAACCGACCCGCAAAATGTCGGCCGAGGACATCAACGCAGCCCTGATCACGGCTGCCGAACGCATGGCCCCGGTGATGAATGTGACCGACAAGCCGCTGGTGTCCAGCGATTTCAATCACGATCCGGCCTCCGCCATTGTGCATCTTGACCAGACACGCGTGATGCCGGACGGCATGACAAGGGTGCTGGCCTGGTATGACAATGAATGGGGTTTTTCGAATCGGATGCTGGACACCGCCTCTGCAATCCTGAAACTCTAGCGGGCGACCATGCAAATAGCAGCCAGATCAACAAATCAGGGCTGACGCCGCAGGAAAAAAAGATGAGCGAAGCGAAAACGCCTTCCGTCAATCTCAGCCCGAGTGACTACATCATCATCGGTGGCACCGGCGACCTGGCGCTGCGGAAGATTTTCCCGGCGCTGTTCTGGCGCTATCTTGACGGCCAGATCACGCCTGACTTCCGGATCGCCGCCGCCTCGCGCCGTGAGATTGGTGCCGATGAATTCGCCACGAAGCTGCGCCCGTTCTGCGAAGATGCGCTGACCGACGGGCATGCCAGCGAGGCGGACTGGCAGGGTTTCCTCGGCCTCGTCACCATCCTCACACTGGATGCGAAGTCAGGCGATGGCGCGGATCATCTTGCCGATTTCATCGCCGCGCGCGCCGCCGCCGACAGGCCGACAATCTTCTATCTCGCCATCGCGCCAAGCCTGTTCGGTGACGCCACTAGGCTGCTGAAATCAGCCGGACTTGTCACCCCGCAGGCGCGCCTTGTTGTTGAAAAGCCGCTTGGCCATGACGGCGCGTCGAGCCGCGCCATCAATGCCGAGCTCGCCGAGATCTTTGATGAATCGCAGATCTACCGGATCGACCATTATCTCGGCAAGGAGACGGTGCAGAACCTGATGGCGTTGCGCTTTGCGAATGTGATCTTCGAGACGCAGTGGAACAACAGCCATATCGACCATGTCCAGATCACCGTCGCCGAGACGGTCGGGGTCGATAACCGCGCCGATTATTATGACGCCTATGGCGCCGTGCGCGACATGGTGCAGAACCACCTTCTGCAGCTTGTCTGCCTGGTGGCGATGGAACCGCCTTCCTTCTTTGATGCTGACCAGGTTCGCGATGAAAAGCTGCGCGTGCTTCGTGCCATCCGGCCCGTCGCGCAGGACGACATCGTCTGTGGCCAGTATCAGGAATATGCCACCGAACTTGGCCGGCAATCCAATACCGAGACCTTTGTGGCGATGAAGCTGGCAGTCGATAACTGGCGCTGGGCCGGGGTTCCCTTTTATATCCGCACCGGCAAGAAGCTGGCCCGCCGCGCCTCGGAAATCGTCATCACCTTCAAGCAGCGCCCGCATGATATCTTCCAGCGCAATGGCGGCGGCGATATCGACAGCCCGCCAAATCGGCTGATCATCCGGCTGCAGCCACGCGAAGGGTTGCGCCTGCAGCTGATCTCCAAGGAACCGGGGCCAGGCGGCATGCGGCTGTTCCCGTCCGAGCTCAATCTCAGCTTTGACGATACCTTCGATTCACGGCTGCCCGACGCCTATGAAAGGCTGTTGATGGATACCGCGCGTGGCAACCAGACATTGTTCATGCGGCGCGACGAGGTGTTCGCCGCCTGGGACATCATCGATCCGGTGATCGAGATGATCCGCGACCAGGCACCCGAACTATACCGGTCCGGCACGATGGGGCCGGCGGACAGCCTGCTTGGGGATGACGGGCGTGTCTGGGTCGATCCGCATGAGGATTAAGCCTCTATGACAGGCGGCGCCCACTGTGAGATAATGCGCGGTATCGCAACCCGCATTTCCGACCAGGGACGCCGTGCCCACAGAGAACGCCATACCCGCAAGGCAAGCCATACCCGCAAGGGACGCCACACCAGTAGGGGACGCCACACCAGTAGGGGACGATTGACATGACCGAACTTCACGACCGCGTTGCCAGCGTCACCGCACGGATTCGCCAGCGAAGCCATGACCGCCGCCAGGCCTATCTGGAGGATATCGCGGCGATGGAGGCGTCACCCGACAGCGACCGCCGCCAGGTCGGATGTTCGAACATGGCGCACGCCGCCGCCGCCGCCGGCGAGGATCAGCAAAGCGTCCTTGCCACCGGCGGGCGGCCAGCGGCGAATATCGGCATCATCACCGCCTATAACGACATGCTGTCGGCGCATCAGCCTTTCGAGGGCTATCCGCAGGTGATCCGCGCCGCGGCACGCGCCGCCGGCGGCACCGCGCAGGTGGCAGGCGGCGTGCCGGCGATGTGCGACGGCGTCACCCAGGGACGGCCCGGCATGGAATTGTCGCTTCTCAGCCGCGATGTCATCGCGATGGCGACTGCCGTTGGCCTGTCGCATGGCGTCTATGACGCGGCGCTGTGTCTTGGTGTCTGCGACAAGATTGTGCCGGGACTGGTCATCGGGGCGCTGTCCTTCGGGCATCTTCCGGTGATCTTTGTTCCCGCCGGCCCGATGACGAGCGGTCTGCCGAATGCCGAGAAGGCCGCCATCCGCAAGGCCTTTGCGCGCGGCGAGGCCAGCCGCGAGGATCTGTTGCGATCGGAGGTTGCCGCCTATCACGGGCCGGGAACCTGCACCTTTTACGGCACCGCGAATTCGAACCAGATGCTGATGGAGGTGATGGGGCTGCATCTTCCGGGCGCCGCCTTCGTCAACCCGCATGACGACCTTCGCCACGCGCTGACCGTGGCGGCGACCGAGCGCGCCATTGAGATTGCCCGCGGCGGCGGCGACCCGCGGCCGATTGGCCAGTGCCTTGATGAGCGCAGCTTCGTCAACGCCATTATCGGGCTTCACGCCACCGGCGGGTCGACAAACCACACGCTGCATCTGCCGGCAATGGCCGCGGCCGCCGGCATCACCCTGACCTGGGAGGATTTCGCTGATCTGTCGGAGATCACGCCGCTGCTGGCCCGCGTCTATCCGAACGGTCAGGCGGATGTGAATCATTTCCACGCTGCCGGCGGCATGGGATATGTCATTCGCGAATTGCTTGGTGCTGGCCTTCTGGACGGCAGCGCCGCCACCATCGCCGGTGACAGCCTTGCCGATTATGCCAGCGAGCCTGTTCTGACCGACAGCAAGTTGACCTGGCGGCCTTCCCCGGAGGTATCTCTCGACCCACAGATCCTGCGCCCGGCAAGCGACCCGCACGCCGCCAATGGCGGGTTGCGGATGCTTGATGGTGATCTTGGCAAGGCGGTGATCAAGATCTCGGCAGTCGCCGAGGACCGGCATGTCGTCGAGGCCCCTGCCGCCGTGTTCACCGACGAGGCGGCGGTCAAGACAGCCTATGCCGAGGGCAGGCTGAACCGTGATGCGATTGTCGTCGTCCGCGGTCAGGGCCCACAGGCCAATGGCATGCCGGAGTTGCACAGCCTGACGCCGATGCTGGCCAATCTTCAGGATCAGGGCTTTGCCATCGCGCTGGTCACTGACGGGCGCATGTCGGGTGCCTCTGGCACCGTTCCGGCCGCCATCCATGTCAGTCCCGAAGCGGTGGCCGGCGGCGCCATCGGCCGGGTTCAGGATGGTGACATGATCCGGCTTGATGCCCGCGCCGGGACCCTCAGCGTTGCTGCCGACCTGTCGTCGCGGCCCGCCTTCGGCCCGGTCAACCACGCCCCGCAGCGCGGCTTTGCCCGCCCCCTGTTCAGCGCCATGCGTGCCGCCTCCGGATCGGCGGAACAGGGCGCCGGCCTTACCGTTACGGAGATCTGAGCCATGCCGACAATCCATGACATTCTGGCCCTTGGCCCGGTGATGCCGGTCATTGTCATCGATGACAGCCAGCATGCCGTCCAGCTTGCCGAGGCGTTGCTTCGCGGCGGGCTGAAAACCATCGAGATCACATTGCGGACTGCGGCGGCACTTGAGTCCATCCGCGCTGTCGCCGGCGCCTGTCCGGATATCACCATCGGGGCCGGCACCGTGACCCGCCCCGACCTTGCCATCGCCGCGCGCGATGCCGGCGCCGCCTTTGCCGTGTCCCCGGGAACAACCTCGGCGGTGATTGACGGGTGCCGCGCCGCCGATTTGCCATTGCTGCCAGGCGCGTCAAGCGTGTCCGAGATCATGGCGCTGCAGGAGGCCGGGTTCGAGGCGGTGAAATTCTTCCCGGCGAATGCGGCCGGAGGAACCGGTTTCATCAAGTCGCTGATCAGCCCGCTGCCGGGAATTTCGGTCTGTCCGACCGGCGGCATCACCGAGGCAACGGCACCGGACTGGCTGGCGCTGGCCAATGTGCCCTGTGTCGGCGGCAGCTGGGTGGCCCCGCAGGCGGATATCGCAGCCGGTGCGTTTGACGCCATTGCCGCGCGCGCCAGCGTCGCGGCGGCTCTCTGAGGCGCCATGACAGATCATCCCCCTGAAGCTGGCCGTGCCGCCGCCCTTGATGCGGCGCGACGTTCGATCCTGAGCGGATTTTTCGGCCTTGGCCTGTTCATGGGCATGTGGGGCGCGCTGGTGCCGGCGCGAAGTGCCGATCTCGGCCTCAGCGAATTGATGATCGCCGGC
>SHBC01000008.1 GCA_004213025.1 SAR116 cluster bacterium | reverse complement strand
ACGGTCGGTGATATCCATGTCGAGCATCCGCGGATGACGGCACGCAACGTCAATGTATTCTATGGCGACAAATGCGCCATTGACGATGTGACGCTCGATATCGCCGAAAAGCAGGTGATTTCCTTCATTGGCCCGTCGGGATGTGGCAAATCCACCTTCCTTCGCTGTCTGAACAGGATGAACGACACCATCGATATCTGCCGGATCGAAGGCACCATAGCTCTGGACGGACAGGATATCTACGCGCCGCATATCGATGTGGTGCCGCTGCGGGCGCGGGTCGGTATGGTGTTCCAGAAGCCGAACCCGTTCCCGAAATCGATCTATGACAATGTCGCCTATGGGCCGCGCATTCACGGCCTTGCCACAAACCGTGCCGAGCTGAACGACATTGTCGAGAATTCGCTGGTGCGGGCCGGCCTGTGGGAAGAGGTGAAGGACCGCCTTGCCCAGCCAGGCACCGGCCTGTCGGGTGGCCAGCAGCAGCGGCTGTGCATTGCCCGCGCCATCGCGGTCAGCCCGGAAGTGATCCTGATGGACGAGCCCTGCTCGGCGCTTGACCCGATCGCCACCGCGCGGATCGAGGAATTGATCCATGAGCTGAGCACCGAATTCACCATCGTGATTGTCACCCATTCGATGCAGCAGGCGGCACGGGTCTCGCAGCGAACCGCCTATTTTCACCTTGGCAAGCTGGTCGAGGTTGGCGAGACCGAGCAGATTTTCACCAAACCGCAGCATGAAATGACGCATAATTATATTACCGGCCGTTTCGGCTAAAACCGAAAGGCTTAGTCTGCTATGGTTGGCCGCTGAAAGGGTGCTGCCATCGCGGATGGTGCCCCGGGTCACAGGAGACTTTGATGAATCAGGTTGCGCATACAAGCAGCGCATTTGCCCAGGATCTGGAAGACCTGAATATGGTGGTCGTCCGTCTCGGCATGCTGGCGAGCCGCCAGCTCAACGCGTGCCTTCGCGCCATGTCGGACTTTCAGGCGAACCGTGTCGACATGCTTATCGAGCGTGATGTCGAGCTTGATGAGCTTGAGGCCGAGGTCAATGAAAGGGTGTTGAACATCATCACCATGCGGGCGCCGCGTGCTGAAGATCTGCGGCGTGTTCTTGCGGCGGCGAAGGCCGCGCAGAGCCTTGAGCGCATCGGCGATTACGCACGCAATACAGCCAAGCGCACAAAAGCCATCATGGCCAGTGAGGCCGGCGATCTTCCCTGGGACCAGCTGATCGAGATCGGCACCATGGTGGCGGCAATGATTGATGATGTCATTGTCGCGCACCAGCAGGGCGATCTTGATGCCGCGCAGGCGATCCGGAATTCCGACGTCCATGTCGACAAGCTTCACACCGCCTTTTTCGGTGGTGTCATTGCCGCTATGGAGGAGGGTGATGTGCCGCCGCTTGTTGGTGCGCATCTTCTGTTCATCGGCAAGAATCTGGAACGCATCGGTGATTTCACGACCAGCCTTGCTGAACAGGTGCTGTTCATCGAAACAGGCGAAACGGTGGAGACGAGCCGTCCGAAGGCCGACCGCACAAGCTGGATGATCGACGAAGCCTGACCAAGGGGACGTCTGATTCCCGCCGGCCTGCTGATCAGCGAGACTTGTCGGTGATGCCCGCCTCGCGCTAGCCTGTCCGGTAATGCTGTCCCTAACCATGCCGGGAGGCCCAGATGAGTGATGGTGACATGTCGGTCCGCAGAACCGATGAAGCAACGGATCACGCGTTGGATGACGAGCTTGTTCTTGCCAGCTGTGATGCTGACGGCATTCTGCGCCTGACGCTGAATGCGCCGGGGTCGCGCAACGCGCTGTCCGAGGCGATGATGACGGCCATTGCGGCGGCGCTTGATGCTGCCGCCACCGATGACGCGGTGCGGGTGATTGTTCTTGCCGCCAATGGCCCGGTGTTCTGCGCCGGTCACAATCTGAAGGAAATGACGGCGGCCCGCACGGCGCCGGAAAATGCCAGTGACCGCGGCCGTGCCTATTTCACCAGGGTGCTGACCCAATGCTCGGCCCTGATGGCGTCGATCCCGGCGCATCCGAAACCCGTTATCGCCGAGGTGGCCGGAACGGCCACCGCCGCGGGCTGCCAGCTAGTTGCCAGCTGCGATCTGGCCATCGCGGCCGAGGGCGCGCAGTTCGCCACCCCCGGCGTGCATATCGGCCTGTTCTGTTCCACCCCGATGGTGGCGTTGTCGCGCAATGTGGCGGCCAAGCACGCCATGGAGATGCTGTTGACCGGCGATCCCTGTCCGGCACCGCGCGCCGCCGAGATCGGACTCATCAACCACGTGGTTCCGGCCGCTGAATTGTCCGACGCTGTCATGGAGATGGCGCGGCGCATTGCCTCGAAATCGACCGCCACGGTGGCGTTTGGCAAGCCGGCATTCTATGCGCAGGCCGAACGGCCACTTGGCGCGGCCTATGAATATGCGGCGGCGGTGATGGTTGATAACATGCTGGCGAATGACGCCGAGGAAGGTATCGCCGCCTTCATCGAGAAACGCCCACCGCGCTGGACCGACAGTTGACCTTGATCTGACGATAGGGAGGACCACCGCATGCCGCTTCCCGCCATTATGGAAGGCCGGCTTCGCCTGCCACTTGTCGCCGCGCCGATGTTCCTTGCCTCCGGACCGGAACTTGTTCTGGCCTGCTGCCGGGCCGGCATCATCGGCAGTTTCCCGGCCAAGAACCAGCGCACGCTGGACGGGCTTGACGGTTGGCTGCAGATGATCCGTGACGGGCTTGCCGAAGGCAATGCCACTGCCGGCAGTCTGATGCCGCCCTTTGCCGTCAATCTCATTGTCCATCGCACGAATGACACGCTGCAGGAGGAACTGGCGCTGTGCATCAGGCATGAGGTGCCGATTGTCATCACCTCGCTTGGCGCGGTGCCGGAACTTGTCGACAGTATCCATGGCTATGGCGGTCTGGTGTTTCATGACGTGATCAATCTTCGCCACGCGCAGAAGGCCATCGATGCCGGGGTGGACGGGCTGATTGCCGTTGCCGCCGGTGCCGGCGGCCATACCGGCCGCGCCAGCCCGTTCGCGCTGGTCAATGAAATCCGCCAGGTTTTTGCGGGCACATTGCTGCTGTCGGGGGCCATGTCGCGCGGTTCCGACATTGCCGCGGCAGAGATGATGGGGGCCGATCTTGCCTATCTTGGCACCCGCTTTATCGGCACCCGTGAATGCCAGGCCCCGGATGCGTACAAGCAGATGATTGTCGACGCGACGCTGAAGGATATTGTCGAGACCGACGAGGTGTCGGGCGTGAATGCGAATTTCCTCGCGCCAAGCCTTGCCGCGGCGGGGCTGCGGCCTGATGGCAGCGCGCCACAGATGAATATCGATTCCGAACTTGCCGAGGCGCTTGGCGATGCGGACGGGGCGAAGGCGTGGCGCGATATCTGGTCGGCCGGTCACGGTGTTGGCAGCATTGACGATCTGCCAACGGTGGCGGCGCTGGTGGCACGGATGGCGGCGGAATATCACGCAGCCTCTGCCGACCAGCAGGCGCGGCTTTCCCGGCTGGTGTCCCGCCTCAGCGCGGGGTGAGCCGCCGCAACGCCGCCGACAGCGGCACCGCCCTTGTTTCATGGAAGGTCTCGTGATTCGCCTCGACGACATCGAGGTCATAGAGATAGTTCACCATCAGCCCGCCAGCCTGTTTCATGCCCTTTGGTGACCGGTCAGCGCCGAAATTCAGCTGTTCGAGTATCGCGCCATTGCCAAGATGGAACCGCGCAACCGGGTCATTCGGCCAGCCATCCTCGCGGTCAGGCTCGGTGAAATAGCGGATCGCCGCGGCAAGGAATGCCGCCTCATGCTGCGCCGCATCGCCATTCCAGAACCCGGCATCGGCACTGTCGAACACCGCCGCAAGATCAGGCATGTTTTTACGCAGCCAGCGCATCAGCCCCGGCACGGGTGACAGGGTGACAAAGCGTTTCAGGTCGGGGAATTCCTGCCTCAGTTCCTGCGCCACGCGCTTGATCAGGAAATTGCCGAAGGAAATTCCGGCAAGGCCAGCCTGACAATTCGAGATCGAATAGAACACCGCGGTGCTGGCGCTTTCGGCTGGCAGCGCCTCGCGATCGATGGCCAGAACCGAATCGATATCGCGTGGGATGGCTTCGGTCAGCGCCACCTCGACGAAGATCAGCGGCTCTTCCGGCATGCTGGGATGGAAAAAGGCGAAACAGCGCCGGTCCTCGGGGGCCAGCCGCGCCCGCAGGTCATCCCAGGATGAAATGGCGTGAACCGCCTCATAGGCGATGATTTTCTCGAGGATATTGGCCGGCGTCGACCAGTCGATCGGCTGCAGGATCAGAAAGCCGGGATTGAACCACATCCGCAGAAGCGATTTCAGCCCGCTATCGAGCCTGGCGGCATCGGTGGACTCGCCTGTCAGGCTGAGCAGGCGGCGGCGAAGCCGGACCAGCCGCACCGTACCGCCATCGGTGGCGTTCAGCCGCCGGAACAGCTCCATCCATTGTGGCTCGGCGATCTTGGCGATGCTGGCCAGTTTCGCCGCATCGGGATTGGTCGCATAAGACGCGGCCGCCCTGGCAAGCTGGTTGCCATTCAGATCGAATCGCGTCGCGATCTGTGTTGTCAGCGCGGCAAGGTCACTGTCATCCATGGCCTCGATCTGGTCGAGAAGCGAGCTTGCATAGACAAGCGAGGAGACCTCACCTGCTGCCGAGAGGACCGCATCGACCGCCGCTTCGGGATCCTCGTCGATTCTGGGAGGCTGTCGCCAGCCAAGCGCGGCCATGCGAACCGGCGCATTCACCAGCGCTGTCAGCATTGATTGCAGGATGCGCATGGCATGTCCCTCGCAGACGAAAACCCTATGGTGGCGCGTCTTCTTCCGCGCCTATTATTTACCGTGTCGATTATGGCATGGATTGGCCATGTTGCGGAATTGAAAAGGCTGGCGGCTGCGCATAGGATGCACAGGTGCTCATGGCGTGGTGAATGGCCGGTGCCGCCCCGACTTGCTGCCCCGACTTGCTGCCCCGACTTGTCGCCCCGACTCGTCGTCTTGATTTACCGCCGCCTCGTGCCTTCACGGAGAATGACCATGTCCGAGCCCGTCACCCTGTCCGAAATTGTCATTGCCGGGGCTGCCCGCACGCCGATGGGTGGTTTCCAGGGCGACCTGACAGCGATGACGGCGCCGCAGCTTGGCGGCGCGGCGATCAGTGCTGCGCTGGCCGATTGCGGGGCCGAGGCCGGGTCGGTCGAAGAGGTGCTGATGGGCTGCGTGCTGCCGGCAGGTGTCGGCCAGGCGCCGGCGCGCCAGGCCGGCTTTGCCGCCGGTCTTGATGAATCGGTGTCGGCCTCGACGGTGAACAAGGTCTGCGGGTCCGGCATGCGCACGGTGATGATGGCGCATGATATGGTCCGCGCCGGCACGGCAGGCCTTGTCGTGGCGGGCGGTATGGAGAGCATGACCAACGCGCCCTATCTGTCGCCTGGCACGCGCGGCGGGGCGCGGCTCGGTCATCAGACATTGCAGGACCATATGTTCCTTGACGGGCTTGAAGATGCGTATGACCGTGGCCGGCTGATGGGAAGCTTTGCCGAGGATTGCGCCTCGCGCTATCAGTTCTCACGCACCGCGCAGGATGACTATGCGCTGCAGTCGCTTGCCAATGCGCGCACCGCCCAGGACAGCGGTGCCTTTGACAATGAGATCACGCCGGTGACCTTCAGTACCCGCAAGGGGGATGTCACGGTCGAAGCCGATGAACAGCCGGCCAAGGCGCGACCCGAAAAGATTCCGCAGCTGAAACCGGCCTTCGCCAAGGATGGCACGGTGACCGCCGCCAACGCCTCGTCAATTTCCGATGGCGCTGCCGCGCTCGTCGTCACCAGCGCCGCCATGGCGGCGGATCAGGGGTTGCGGGTGCGGGCCCGGATCTGTGGCCATGCCAGCCACGCGCAGGCGCCGCAATGGTTCACCACGGCGCCGGTACCGGCGGCGCAGAAGCTGCTTGCAAAACTTGGCTGGGAGGCTGGCGATGTCGATCTGTGGGAAGTCAATGAAGCCTTTGCCGTTGTGCCGATGGCCTTCATGCACGAGCTTGGCCTGCCGCGCGACCGGGTCAATGTGAATGGCGGTGCCTGTGCGCTTGGTCATCCGATCGGCGCCTCGGGAAGCCGCATCATCGTGACCTTGCTGCATGCGCTTGAGTCGCGCGGCCTGAAACGCGGCGTGGCGGCGATATGTATTGGCGGCGGCGAAGGTACGGCCATCGCGGTCGAGCGCGTCTAGGCCACAGACGGGGCGCAGACAGCTCACAGACTGGGCGCAAAGGGGGGAATGAAGACGGTGGCTGGACAGCTTGACAACATGGTGCTTGCCGACCCGAACCGCCAGGGACGGGTCGCGCCGATCGCGGTCATCGATATCGGGTCGAACTCGATCCGCCTTGTGATCTATGCCAGTGGTGGGCGGTACCCGTTTCCGCTTTTCAATGAACGGTCGAACTGCCGTCTTGGCGAAGGCCTTGGTGCGGATAGCATGCTGCAGCCCGAACGGATCTCGGTGGCGCTGGCGGCACTGTCGCGGTTTGCCGGAATCATGAAATCAATGGGTGTGGCGACCATCCATGCCGTCGCCACCGCGGCGGTGCGGCGGGCCCGCAACGCAGCTGAATTCACCGCGCCGGCTGAGGCCATCCTCGGCCAGCCGATCAGCGTGCTCAGCCAGCGTGAGGAAGCGCATTATGTGGCGCGTGGCCTGACGCTGAACATCCCCGAGGCAACAGGCCTTGTCGCTGATCTTGGCGGCGGCAGCCTCGAGGTTGTGGCGCTTGAGAACGGGCAGGCGCGCCACTCGACAAGTTTCAATTTCGGCCACCTGTCCAGCGTCGAGGCCGATGAAATCGACCGCGCGCTTGCCGCCGAACCATGGCTGGCGGCAAGTCCGGGGACGCGCATTTACGGTGTCGGGGGATCATTCCGCGCGCTGGGCCTCGCCTATATCGAACAGACCGGCTATCCGCTGCCGGTTCTGCATGGTCTGCGCATTCCGGGGGACGAGGCCGGCAATCTGCTGTCGGCCTTCTGTCGCAAGGACCCAGATCTGTCCGGCGTGCCGCTTGGTCGCCAGAAGACGATGCCGACAGCGGCGCTGATCATGCGCGCGCTGTTTCGCCGGAGTGGTGCTGAACGAATTGTCGTCAGCGGCACGAGTATCCGCGATGGCCTGATTGCCGATCTTGAACTCGGGGCTGGCGACCGGGCGGATTTCCTGCTTGTTGTCTGCCAGGAAATATCGCGGGCATCGCATCGGTTTCCCGGTGTGCCAGAGGCGCTGGTGGCGCTGCTGCGGCCGCTTTTCAAGCCGCGTGACGGGCAGTCTGTCGAGGAGGTGGCGCGCGACAGAAAACGGTTCGACCGGCTTCTTGAGGCTGCCTGCTTCCTGTCCGACATGTGCTGGAACGAGCATGAGGATGTGCGCGGCGACCTTGGCGCACGGCGCGTTCTCGGCCTGCCGGTGAACTGCGTGACGCACAAGGAACGCGTATGGCTCGCAACCGCGATCTATCACCGCTATGTCGGGCGGAAGACCAACAAGTCGCGGCCGCCGGAATTGTCGGTGCTGCTTAGCCGCCGTCGCCGTGCCGAAGCCACGGTGATTGGTCTCGGGCTGCGCTTTGCACTGACCTTCTCGGGCGGTGCCGCGCAGAATCTTGACCAGATCCGGCTTGGCAATGACGGCACCACGCTGACGCTTCATGTTGGCGCCGGCTGCGCGGCGCTTGTCGACAACCATGCAAGGCGGCGCCTTCAACAGCTGGCGCAGAGTGCGAATCTCGAGGCCGAGATCATCTATGATTGATGGCATGCTCTGTGGCCATCCACCTGACAGGGTGCTATGCTGCGACGCTGGGGACCGCAGATAAACTGATTACGACCGTTGATCGCCATTGGGACCATGACGAGCCTGAGATGAACGCCCCGAAAGACCAGATCCCTGAAATGGATGCCGCCGCCGACAGCGGGCCTGTGACCGATCAATCTCAGGGTGGCCAATCTCAGGTTGGAAAGGGCGCGCTTGCCGAGTTTGGCAGCATGCTTGATGACGGCCTGCTTGTCGTCAGCAAGGATGGCGCGGTGGTTTCGGCCAACAACGCCGCGGTGCGGTTTCTCGGCGAGGGGCTGGTCGGCAGGCAACTGACCGACATTATTCCCAGCCCGGGTGCTGCGGATGTCGTCGCGGGGCGCGGGCGCGAACGTACCTTCGTCTTCGCCGCCGAAACAAGCGTTGCGATGGAATTCAAGGTTCGCATCCGGCGGATGGATGATGGCCGGGTCATCGTGATGCTGCTCGACATGACGCTACAGCGCAATCTGGAAAAGGTGCGCCGCGATTTCGTGGCCAATGTGAGCCATGAGCTCCGCTCGCCGCTGACAAGTCTTGCCGGCTTTATCGAGACAATCCTTCTCAACGACGTCCGTGACTGGCCGACGCAGCAGCGATTCCTGCGGATCATGGAGGAAGAGGCCGGCCGGATGTCGCGTCTGATCGACGATCTGCTGTCACTGTCGCGAGTCGAGGTCGATGAACACATCATTCCCGATGAAACGGTGCCGCTTCTTGAGGTGGTGAAGTCGGTGATCGCCAGCCTGGAGACGCGGGCGGCCCAGCGGGGCATGCAGATCCGCCTGTCCGACAAACGGCCGGAATCATCGGGGCGGCTGCAGATGTTCGGTTTTGCCGACGAGATCAACGAGGTCTTTCACAATCTGATCGAGAACGCCATCAAATATGGTTTTGACAATAGCGCGATCGAGGTTGATCTCGAACTTGCCAGCCCGGAGCGGGTCAGCATTGCGGTGACAAATCGTGGCGAGACAATTGCCGAGAAACATATCAACCGTCTGACCGAGCGTTTCTATCGGGTGGACAAGGCGCGCTCGCGCCAGATCGGCGGCACCGGGCTTGGTCTTGCCATTGTCAAACATATCGTCAACCGGCATCGCGGTACCATGGAGGTCAGCAGCACCGCCGATGGTGTGACCTGCTTCGCCGTGACCCTGCCGGTGATGGTGCAGCCATGAGCGGTCACAAAGCAGCCATGAGCGGTCACAAAAATGCAATAATGCCATGGCACAAGCGTGGAAGTTTGGTTTTCGGAAAGGGAAGGGAATAGATGGCCATCCGTATTCTCGTCGCCGACGACGAGCCGAACCAGCTTGAACTTCTGACCTTCAATCTGGTGCAGGCTGATTACGAGGTTATCCGCGCCGAGGATGGCCAGCAGGCCCTCGACATGATCGAGGAACACCGGCCTGACCTTGCCATCATCGACTGGATGATGCCGCATATGTCAGGGATCGATGTCTGCCGCACGCTGCGCGCCCGCAGCGAGACAAAACATCTTCCCATCATCATTCTCAGCGCCCGCGGCGAGGAAGGTGACCGCACGCTTGGTCTGGATATCGGGGCTGATGATTACATCTCGAAGCCGTTTTCCCCGCGCGAGATGATCAGCCGCGTGCGCGCGCTGCTGCGCCGGGCGCATCCGGCGCTTGCCGATGATATCCTCGAATTTCACGATCTGCGCTTCAATCAGTCGACCATGGAGATCAGCCGCGGCGGCCATCTGGTGTCGCTTGGACCAAAGGAAAGCCGCCTGCTGGCAATATTGATGGAACGCCCCGGGCGCGTCTTCAGCCGGGCGCAGCTTCTCGATATGGTCTGGGGGCATGGTGTCTTTGTCGAGGAACGGACGGTCGACGTCCATATCTCGCGGCTTCGCAAGGCGATCAACAGCCCGATGAGCGATGTTGGCAAGGCGGCAAATCTGATCCATTCCGTTCGCGGCAGCGGATATGCCCTTCGCACACCCGCCGAAATGCACTGACGGCCATCCGGCGGCTGGATTCGCTGTGGTGAAACTGGCAGGATGCCGGCCATCAACGCATTGACCGGAGATCGCCATGACATCCCCTGGCCCCGACGCCCCGGACCCTGATTCCCCTGGCTCTGATACCCCTGATGGCGCGCATTTTGTCCCGCTGGCGGTGATCATGTCAGACTATGAAGGCAGCCTTGCCGCCTATATCGATGCCACCGGAAGCCGCGATAATGTCATCACCATGCAGGTCGAGATGGAGGTGGCTGGCGTGAAGGGCCGCAAATTCATGACGGCCGTCGCCGTGACATGGAATTTCGACAGCGCCGAGGCATTGCAGGATGCCGCTGGCGAGGAATGCCCTTCGGGTCATGATTGTGTGTTCGCCTGGGTCCCGGCCGACAGGTTCGGGCGTGATGATTTCGGTATCTATATCGATGATATCGGTGTTGGCGAGCAGCTTCAGAACGGGCTTGTCGCCGAGATTATCGAGCAGGCCGGAATCGAGGCGGCGGTTGCCGCCGGCGCCGCGTCATGAGGTGCGGCCACGCTGCCCGGCGCAGCGTTTTGAGCAGTAGCGCACATTCTCCCAGTCGCGTTCCCATTTCTTGCGCCAGGTAAAGGGCCTGCCGCAGGTCGCGCAAATCTTGCTGGGGAGATTCCCCTTTTGTAACCTCTTTGTCATGATCACATCGTATCCGTTTGCTGGCCAGGGGTTCAAGAGCAACACTCATCGCCATCTGGCCGAAGGAATGCCGGGTCTGGCCGGTCTTCGGTGCGATGCTGGCAAACCCGCGCCAGAAAGCGAGGCGTGGGTTCTGGCCTGAAAATTGGTAACGCAGGACCGGGTGGCACCCAAGGGTCATCCGAGGAGGATATTTGTCATGGCGGTCGGTATTAATGGAATGGGACGCATCGGCAGGCTGGCCTTGCGCGCGGCCATGGGCGGCGCGCGGCGCGAGGATACCGATCCCAACCGGGATAACCGCCTCGAGATCGGCCATGTCAACGAGATCGCCGGCGGTGCCGGCACAACAGCGCATCTGTTGGAATTCGACAGTGTCCAGGGCCGCTGGCGCTCTGACATCAGCGCGGCTGGCGAGGATTCCCTGTTCATTGATGGCCGGAAGATCGGCTTCACCGACGCGGCCAGCCCGGGTGATGTGGCATGGGGTGATTTCGGCTGCGACATTGTCCTCGAATGTACCGGCAGATTCCGGACGGTGGACCAGTTGCAGCCCTATTTCGAACGTGGGGTCAAGCGGGTCATCGTGGCGGCGCCGGTCAAGGATGCAAGCGTCCTGAATGTCGTTATGGGGGTCAATGACCATATGTATGACCGTGATATCCACCCGATTGTCACGGCGGCGTCCTGCACGACGAATTGCCTGGCACCGGTGGTCAAGGTGGTGCATGAGGCGATCGGCATCATGCACGGCCAGATCACCACGATCCACGACCCGACCAACACCAACCTTGTCGTAGACGCGCCGCACAAGGATCTGCGCCGGGCGCGCTCGGCCTTGCTGTCACTGCAGCCGACGACGACCGGCAGCGCCACCGCCATCGGCCTGATTTTTCCCGAGCTTGTCGGCAAGTTGAACGGCCACGCGGTGCGGGTGCCTGTGATGAATGCCAGCCTTACCGACTGCGTGTTCGAACTGGACCGTCCGACGACGGAAGATGAGGTGAATGCGCTGTTCGAGGCGGCGGCGTCCGGGCCGCTGGCGGGTGTGCTTGGCATTGAACACCGGCCGCTGGTCTCGGCGGACTACGCGCAGGACTGCCGCAGTTCCATCATTGATGCCCAAAGCACCATGGTCACGGACGGCACGCTTCTGAAGGTCTATGCGTGGTATGATAACGAGATGGGATATTCATGCCGCATGATCGATCTTGCGAACAGGTTGATCGCCGAGGGCCTGTAATGGCTATGTGCTAAGGGCTATGTGCTAAGGGCGATATGCATCATTACCTCATCATCACGGGTTCATATTGGGGGTTCACACTGACCGATGGGGCGTTGCGGATGCTCGTCCTGTTCCATTTCTTCCAGTTGGGCTATTCGCCCTTCACCCTGGCATTCCTGTTCCTGCTCTATGAAGCTGCCGGAATCCTGGCCAATCTGGGTGGTGGCTGGCTGGCGTCACGGTTCGGTATCCGCCGGATGCTCGCCAGTGGTCTTGGTCTGCAGATTTTTGGCCTGCTGTTCCTGTCAGTGCTGATGCCGTCCTGGGGCGAGATGCTCTCGGTGGCCTGGGTCGTGGCCGCGCAGGGGATCGCCGGCATTGCCAAGGACATCACCAAGACGGCGTCGAAATCCGCCATCAAGATCACGTCGGTGGATGGCAACAACCAGCTGTTCAGCTGGGTGGCCTGGTTCACCGGATCCAAGAATGCCACCAAGGGGATCGGGTTCTTTGTCGGCGGCTTGCTGTTGACAAGCGTTGGTTTCAAACTTGGCCTGTGGCTGCTTGCGGCCTTTCTGTTGGTGGTGCTTCTGGCCTGTGTCATGGCCTTGCCGGCGGGGCTTGGCGTTTCGTCATCCTCGAAATCCATCAGGGAATTGTTCAGCAAATCTTCCGGCGTGAACATCCTTGCCGGCGCCCGCATATTCATGTTCGGCGCCCGCGATGTCTGGTTTGTTGTTGGCCTGCCTGTCTTTCTCTACTCCGCCGGCTGGGATTTCTGGGCGGTTGGCGGTTTTCTCGCCATCTGGACAATCGCCTATGGCGGGGTGCAGGCCATCGCGCCATCCTTCGTGCCGCGCAGTCCGGACGGCCTTCACCGCGAGGTGCCGGCGGCGCGGGTCTGGGCGCTGGTGCTGGCGGTGATTCCGGTCATTCTGTTTTTCGCGCTCCGGGGCGCAGACAGCCTTCCGGTCCAGCCGGCAACCATCGTCATCGCCAGCCTGCTGGTCTTCGGCTTTCCCTTTGCGGTGAATTCCTCATTGCATTCCTATCTCATTCTCGCCTATGCCGGTTCGAGGAAGGCGGCGGAGGATGTCGGTTTCTATTACGCCGCCAACGCGGCTGGCCGGCTGATCGGCACCCTGTTGTCGGGACTGCTTTATCAGATGGGGGGGCTTGCGGGATGCATAGCCGGATCAGCCGTGATGCTGGCGGTCTGCCTGCTGGTGACCTGTATGCTTCCACGGTCGCCGGCGGACCCGACAATGGCTGGTAATTGACTGGCGGTACGCGGTCCGGAAGGACCACCCGCCATCGTCAGGAGACGAAGAAGATGACCTGTACCAGCCGCGCTGGAGAGTTGCCATGAGCGTGCCATCGACATCCCGCCAACTGGTCGCCGAAGGCGTTGGCACGATGGTGCTGCTGGCCACCGTCATCGGGTCGGGGATCATGGCCGAGCGGCTGGCCGGCGGCAATGACGCGGTGGCGCTGCTTGGCAATACCATCCCGACGGGCGCCATCCTCTATGTCCTGATCACGATTTTCGGGCCGGTATCCGGGGCGCATTTCAACCCCGCGGTGACGCTGGCCTTTGCCATCCGCCGCCAGATCACCGCCCATCGCGCCCTGATCTTCATCGTCATGCAGGTTGCTGGCGGCCTGTGCGGGGCGATGCTGGCGCATCTGATGTTCGAGATGCCGCTATTGCAGCCGTCGCAGAATATACGCACCGGCGGCGCGCAATGGCTGTCCGAATTTGTCGCCACCCTCGGGCTGCTGACGGTGATTTTCGGCGGCCTGCGCTGGCGGCCTGAATCCGTGCCGATGCTTGTCGGGCTCTATATCACGGCTGCCTACTGGTTCACCGCATCGACAAGTTTCGCCAATCCGGCGGTGACCATCGCGCGCTCCTTCACCGACAGCTTTTCCGGGATCATGCCGGCGTATGCGCCGGGCTTCATCCTCGCCCAACTGGCGGCGGCCTGCATCGCGCCGGTGATCCTTGGCTGGATGTTCGCCGAATCAGACTGACATCCCGACTGACGTCCACGGTCACCGCGCGGACGGAGTCGCGGGTGAGGTGGCGGATGACAAGCTGGCGGCCATTCTCTACTATCCGGCCGCAGATGGAGGCGCGACATGACCCATACCTATGACAAGCCCGCGATAGCCCGTTCGGTGGCGCGGATGCTTCTTGAAATCAGGGCGGTGCTGTTCCGCGCCGATGACCCGTTCACCCTGACATCCGGCATGAAGAGCCCGGTCTATATCGACTGTCGCAAGATCATCGCCTTTCCGCGGATGCGCGCGCAGATGATGGATTACGGCCGCACCGTGATCATGAATGATATCGGCTATGAAAGCCTTGATGCCGTCGCCGGCGGCGAGACAGCCGGCATTCCCTTTGCCGCCTGGCTTGCCGAGCGCACCGCGCTGCCGATGCATTATGTCCGCAAGAAGCCAAAGGGGTTTGGCCGCGACGCACGGATCGAGGGCGACATCCGGGATGGTCAGCGCGTTCTGCTTGTCGAGGATCTGACTACCGATGGCGGCAGCAAGCTCAGCTTTGTCGACGCCATCCGCGAGGCCGGTGCCGAGGTTGGCCATACCTTCGTGATCTTTTATTACGACATCTTCAAGGATACGCCGGAAAAGCTGGCCGCCGAGGGAATCCAGCTTCACTATCTGTCGACCTGGTGGGATGTGCTGGCGGCAAGCCGCGAGGCCGGCAGTTTCGACGAGGCGACGCTGACCCAGGTCGAGGCGTTCCTTCATGACCCGCGCGGCTGGTCAAAGGCGCATGGCGGTGCCTGACAGGCGCTGATTCGGGGGACGGAAGACAATGGTTATTGATTTTGACAGTTTCACGCCGCTGGCCTCGCTTGTCGGGGGTGTGATGATCGGCGTCGCGGCGCTGCTGCTGATGCTGACGCATGGCCGGGTGATGGGCGTGAGTGGTATTCTGGGCGGTATTCTGGGGGGCCTCATGGTCCCTTCCGACAAATCGGATATTTCCTGGCGGGTGCTGTTCGTTATCGGCGTTCTGGCTGGCCCCTTCGCGCTGATGGCGCTGACCGGCGCGCCGGTGGAACGCGCCGCTGTGGCGTCGGGCTTCACGCTGCCGATCGCCGGCTTTCTTGTCGGGCTCGGAACCGCCATCGGGGCCGGTTGCACTTCGGGGCATGGCATCTGCGGCCTCGCGCGTCTGTCGGTTCGCTCGGCGGTGGCTGTCGGCATGTTCATGACCACGGCGATTATCACCGTCTATATCGTCAGACATGTGGTCTGAGGCAGGGTGATCATGGCACGCGCAATTTCATTGATCCTGATTGGTGCCCTGTTCGGCGCCGGCCTGGCGCTGTCCGGCATGCTGAACCCTGCCAAGGTTGCCGGGTTCCTCGATCTGTTCGGTGTCTGGGACCCGTCGCTGGCCTTCGTGATGGGCGGCGGTGTCATCGCCAATTTCATCGGGCATCGCATCGTGACGCGGCGCGCGGCACCTGTCTTCGGTGGCGGGTTTGCCATCCCGACTCGTACCGACATCGACAGCCGGCTGCTTCTTGGCGCGGCTTTGTTCGGCGTTGGCTGGGGTCTTGCCGGTCTCTGCCCGGGGCCGGCCATCGCCTCGATCCTGATGGTGCCTGGCGAGGTCGCGCTGTTCGTGCTGATGATGCTGGCCGGGCTTGTCGTTGGACGGATGCTGACAGGCGGGCCGGCAGCACGCCCGGCACCGCAGGCCTAGACGCGAACGGCCCCGGTCACGGCCCTTTACAGCCGGCGATGGGGGCGACAGACTTCGCCTCATGACAGTCGCCCCGCGCTTTGACATCGACATGGATGCCTTCTGGCACGATCCCTATCCGACGCTGGCGCGGATGCGGGACGAGGCCCCGGTTGCCTATGTTCCGCAGCTTGACGGCATCGTCCTGACCCGCCGTGACGACATCGACCATTGGGAAAAGCGGATCGACGTGTTCAGTTCCGAACAGCCTGGCGGGTTGATGACCCGGCTGATGGGTCAGAACATGATGCGATGTGACGGCGATGAGCATCAACGCCAGCGGCGCCAGATGCAGCCCGCCGTATCACCGCGCACGGTCTCGCGGCACTGGCAGCGCGCCTTTCGTGACGCGGCGGCGGATATCCTGCGTGATCTGGCGCCGCGTCGCGGTGCCGAGCTGTGTCATGACTATGCGATGCTGCTGTCCGGTGAGGCGTTGCGGCTGATCACCGGCCTTGCCAATGTGTCGGCCAGCGAGATGGACGCGCACTCACAGGCGATGATCGATGGCATCGCCAATTATGCTGGCGATCCGGCCATTGAATCACGTTGTCGCCAGGCTGTGGCGACGCTTGATGCGGCGATTGACGAGACGCTGGCGGGGTTTGCGCGCCATGCCCCCGACCCCGATTCGCTGCCGGGTGTGTCGGTGATCGCCGTCCTGCAACGCGCCGATGCGCCGCAGGACGAGATCAGGGCGAATGTGAAGCTTGTCATCAGTGGCGGACAGAATGAGCCTCGCGATGCCATCGCCGGCGCGATATGGGCGCTGCTGACCCATCCGGCGCAGCTGGCATTGCTTCGTGAGGGACATGTCACCTGGGACCGCGCCTTTGATGAATATGTCCGCTGGATGGCGCCAATCGGCATGTCGCCGCGCCGTATTGCCAAACAGGCCCAAATCGGGGGAATCAATATCGAGGCTGGCGGCCGCGCCTTTTTCATGTTTGGCGCGGCGAACCGCGATCCGCTGCATTTCGATGCGCCGGACAGTTTCGACATCAGGCGCGATACGAGGAAACATATCGCCTTTGGCGCCGGGCCGCATTTCTGCGCCGGGGCCTTTGCTTCGCGCGCGCTGGTGGCGCAGGTCGCGCTGCCGATGATTTTCGACAGTCTGCCGGCATTGCGGCTTGACCCGGCGCATCAGGTTGCCTTTGGTGGCTGGGCGTTTCGCGGGCCGCTCAGCCTGCATGTGAAATGGGATTGATTGCCGGCCCGCAACCGGCCTGGGGAGTGGTGAGATGACACGGGCAAAGGATGAAAAGACCGGCCGCCGGACGATTGTCCGTGGCGGCGCGATGCCACCATCAGCCAGCCTGCCGGTGGCGCCGCCATTGTATCCCTCGGTCGTCTACGCCTCGCCATCCGCCGATGCGCTTGACGCGCAATATGAAGGCAGGCTGGCAGGCTATACCTATGCCCGCGAGGGGCACCCCAATGCCGATATGCTGGCGGAAAAGATCGACTGGCTTGAGGGCGGCGAGGGCGGCCTCATCACCTCGTCCGGCATGGCGGCGATCTCGGCGATGTTCCTTGGCCTGCTGTCGCGCGGTGACCATGTGCTGGCCGGTGACCAGCTCTATGGGCGCTCGCTGCGGATGCTGACGCAGGATCTGCCGCGGCTCGGCATCGAGATCAGCTTTGCCGATGCCGGTGATGCCGATGCCATGGCGGCGGCACTGCGTCCGAACACGCGGATCATCCTTGTCGAGGCGGTGTCGAACCCGACCCTGCGGGTGGCCGATATGCAGGGAATTGCCGATCTGGCCGCCAGATCAGAAGCGCTGCTGGCCGTCGACAACACCTTCACCACGCCGGCGATGTTCCGCCCGCTGGAGAGCGGCGCCGACATCGTGATCAATTCGATTACCAAGTTTCTGGCCGGTCATTCCGATGTGACGCTTGGGTATGTGACGGCGCGCGACGCCGATCATCGGCAGGCGATGCGCGACGCCGCGGTGACATGGGGGCTGACGCCAAGTCCGTTTGATTGCTGGCTTGCCGACCGGGGTCTGCACAGTTTCGATCTTCGCTTCGCCGCTGCCGAACGAAGTGCCGCGACGATTGCCGATCACCTGTCCGGCTACATTCCCGGTGGTCGGGGGATAAGCCGGGTGCTGTATCCCGGGCGCGCCGATCACCCCGATCATCACCGCGCACAGACGCTGTTTGGCGGGCGTTATGGGAATATGGTGACTTTCGAGATTGATGGCGCGCGCCCGCAGGTCAATGCCTTCATCGCCGCCGCCGCCGGCATTCCGTTCGCGCCGACGCTTGGCGATATCGGCAGTACATTGTCACATCCGGCCTCATCCTCGCATCGCGGGTTGAGTGCCGATGGCCGCGCTGCGCTTGGCATTGGCGAGGGAATGTTCCGCCTGTCGGTCGGTATCGAGCCGGTTGAGATGCTGATCGCCGACCTGGACGCCGCGCTTGCGGCGGTAAGGGGCGATTAGAGAACATCCGCCGTCGCCAGCTCTGGCGAAGAATGGCGCATCAGTGTGGAGTTGCCGTGTGCGTGAGTTTGATTATGTCATCATCGGGGGTGGGTCGGCCGGCTGCGTTCTTGCCGAACGGCTGACCGCCAGCGGCCGCCATGCGGTGCTGCTTCTCGAGGCCGGACCGTCTGACCGGCGGTTCTGGGTGCGGGTGCCGATCGGCTATGGCATCCTGTTTCACCAGCAGGCGGTCAACTGGATGTACAACACCGACCCGGAACCGCAGCTTGGTGGGCGCGAGGTCTACCATCCGCGTGGCAAGGTGCTTGGCGGGTCGAGTTCGATCAACGCGCTTGTCTATCATCGCGGCCAGGCCGGTGACTATGATGACTGGCAAGCCGCCGGCAATGATGGCTGGGGGTATGACCGGGTGGCGCCTGTCTTTGACCGGCTGGAATCGCCGCCTCCGGACACCCCCGATGCGCCGTTTCTGTCGGTATCGGATGAAAGCGCCGATTTCCACGATCTTAGTGGTGACTTCGTCGATATCTGTGCCGAGGGGCAGCTGCCCGCCGACAGGGCCGCCAGGCGCGAGGGCGCCGGTGTCGGCCCCTATCTGACAACAACGCGCAATGGCATGCGATGCTCGAGCGCGGTTGCCTTTCTGTGGCCGGCGATGCGCCGTGCGAACCTGACCGTTGTTACCGGCGCGCATGTCGAGGCGATCGGCTTTGAAGGGCGGCGCGCGGACAACGTCACCTACCGGCATCGCGGTTCCAGTCACACCGTGCGCGCCGGGCGGGAAATCCTGCTTGCCGCCGGGGCGGTCGGCTCACCGCAGCTGTTGCAGGTCAGCGGTGTCGGTGATGCGGCGCATCTTCGTGAGTTTGGCATCGATGTGGTTCATGACCAGCCGCAGGTCGGCCGACATCTGCAGGATCATTTCGGCATCAACTATATCTTCAAGGCGAACAGGAAGACGCTGAATGATGTGTTCGGGACCTGGCATGGCCGGGTGATGTGCGGGCTGGACTATCTTCTCCGGCGGCGCGGGCCGCTGGCGCTCAGCGTCAACCAGTATGGCGGGCTGGTCAAAAGCAGCGGGTCGCTTGCCCGCCCCGACATGCAGATCTATCTGAACCCGCTCAGCTATCAGAGCTTCCACAAGGGGCGTCGCAAACTGATGCGCCCCGATGCGTTTTCCGGCTTCATCATCGGCTTCAACAGCTGCCGGCCGAAAAGCGAGGGACATGTCACCATCCGCAGCCAGCATGCCGCAGACGACCCGGCGATACGCCTCAATTATCTTGATCATGAGGATGACCGGCGTGATGCCATCACCATGGCGCGGGTGATCGAGCGGCTGCAGGACACGCCCAGCCTGAAGGCGATCCTTGCCGATGACCCGCTGACGCCGCTTGACCGGATGGATGACGACGAGGTTCTTGCCGATTTCAAGGAACGCGGCGGTACCGTCTTTCACCTGTGTGGGACCTGCCGGATGGGGCCCGACACCGCGACGTCTGTTGTTGACAGCAGGCTGCGCGTTCACGGCATCGAGGGGCTTCGGGTGTGTGATGCCTCGGTCTTTCCCAACATCACCTCAGCAAACACCAACGCGCCGACGATGATGCTTGCCGACCGCGCCGCCGAAATGATCCTCGAGGACGCAAGATAGGCTGATCGTGGCCGTCACAAGACCGCGTTGAGCCTTTGAAACAGCCATTGCCGTGGCTTGTAACAAAGTCTTTCTGCGACTATATAACGCGCAGATAGGATATCGCGCAGACAGGGCGGATTTTCCGGCGATGGATTCATGAAATTTAGAGCTTCTTATATCTGGGCAGCGCTGGTGGCGCTTGGTGCCATCGGCTGGATGGCGTCTGGCAAATTCAACAACCCGATGGCGGATGGTGTGTCCGGACCAGAAGTGTCAGACACGGTTGTCGCGGCGGACATGCAGGATGACGCCGGCGAGGCCGCGCCTGCGGCGGCAGACAATACGCCCCGGATTTCGGCCGTTACGGTAGCCAACAGTGCCGTGCGTCGGTCGGTTCGCGCCAGTGGCGTGACGCAGCCAAAGGCGATTGTGACCGTGTCGGCGGAAATTGCCGGCACGGCGCGCAAGGTGCCGGTCAGCGAGGGAAGCGCCATTGCTGGCGGTGATGTGCTGGTGGCCCTGAACACGACGACCCTGCCAGTGCGGATTGAGGCGGCAAAGGCCGAGATCGCCGCCGCCCAGACGGCCTATGACACGGCCATGGAGCAGGCGCGCGGCACCTATGAAGAGGAGCGCGCCGCCGCGCAGGCGATGCTTGAGGTGGCAAAACAGCGCCTGGAAATCTCGCAGAAGCTGGCCTCGCAGAATTTCAGCGCGCCGGTCGAGCAGGCGCAGCTGAAAGCCGATTATGAAAATGCGCGGATGGCGCTGGCCCGCATCGATCTGGCGAAGAATCACAAATCCGAGGTCGATATCTCACAAAGCCAGGCTCGTCTTGCGACGGCGAAATCCAGCCTTGCCGTGCTTCGCGATCAGCTGAAGAAATCGACCATTACCGCGCCGACAGGCGGCTGGCTTGAGACGGTGTCGGTCGATGTCGGGGAACAGGTTGGGGCCGGCACGCCGGTCGCCACGATCCTCAATATGGACGAGGTGAAGATCATCGTCGGTGTGCCGCAGACGGATATCGCGCAGATTTCGGTTGGCGATCAGGTCAGCGTCGATGTGGCTGGTGCCGGCAAACGCAAGGGAATTGTCTCGCGAATCGCCTCGATCACCAGCTCGACAACGCGCACTTTCGATGTCGAGGTGACGGTGCCGAATCCGGACCGTACGCTGCGTGCCGGGATGAGTGTGGAGGCCACCATTGATGTCGGGTTCCAGCCTGCCTTCGGCATGTCGCCGGCGCATCTGTCGGTTGCCGGTGACGGATCGCTGACAGCCAAGGTCAGCGACAATGGCATTGTGCGTGTCGTGACGGTCGATCTGGTGCGCTCGGGCGTCGAACAGGTTTTCGTCTCGGGCCTTGCCGATGGCGACACGCTTCTGACCTTTGGTCAGGCCTTTGTCGAGGCCGGTGACACGGTTCGGCTCGATATGGGTCGGCTCGATATGGAATCGACCTCATGAATGCGGTGATCAGCGCCGCCTTCTCGCGCACCGGCGCAGTTGTTCTCGGGCTGATCCTGCTCTGCGCTTTCGGGGTGAAGTCCTATATCGACATCCCCAAGGAAGCCAAGCCAGACATCGATATTCCGGTTGCCTATGTATCGGTCAATTATGACGGCATCTCGCCAGAGGATGCTGAGCGGCTGCTGGTCAAGCCGCTGGAGAAGCATCTTCGCACCGTCGAGGGGCTTGATGCCATGTCATCGGTGGCGTCCGAGGGTTATGGCGCGGTCACGCTGGAATTCACGGCCGGTGAGGATATCGACCTCGCGCTTGCCGATGTACGGCAGGCGGTTGACGATGCCAAGCCGGACCTGCCAGGCGAGGCTGATGAGCCGAAAGTGACCGAGGTCAGCCTGTCGCTGTTCCCGATTCTGACGGCGGCGCTCTACGGGCCGGTATCGGAACGCGAAATGGTTCTTGCGGCGCGCGACATCAAGGACCGTCTTGAAGCGCTGGAAGGCGTCCTCGAGGTGGAGATTGGCGGCGACCGCGAGGAGGTTCTGGAAATCCTTCTCGACGCCGCGGCGATCGAGGCCTACGGGCTCGACCCGGCTGCCGTGATCAGGCTTGTCAGTGGCAATAACCAGCTTGTCACCGCCGGTGCCATCGATGATGGCGGCGGCAGGTTGCTGGTCAAGGTGCCGGGCGTGATCGAGACCATCGATGATCTGGTCAACATGCCGGTGCAGGCGCGTGACGACGCGACGATTACCTTTGGCGATATCGCGGTGGTGCGGCGCGCCTTCCGTCAGGCCGAGGGCTGGTCGCGGGTGAATGGCGAGCCGGCGGTGGTGCTGGATGTGCGCAAGCGGGTTGGCTCCAACATCATCAAGGTTGTCGAGTCGGCACGGGCGGTTATCGATGCCGAGGCGCCGAAAATCGGCGAAGGCGTCAAGGTCAGCTATCTGTTTGATGACTCCAAGGATGTCCGCAACCTGCTGAGCGACCTTGGCAACAATGTCGCCGCCGCCGTGATCATCGTAATGGTGGTCGTGCTGGCGGTGCTGGGAATCCGCAATGCGACGCTTGTCGGCCTTGCCATTCCGGGCTCCTTCTTTGTTGGCATCAGCATCCTGAACATGATGGGCGTGACGATGAACATCATCGTCCTGTTCTCGCTGATCCTTGTCGCTGGCATGCTGGTCGACGGGGTCATCGTGACAACCGAATATGCCGACCGGCAGATTGCCATGGGGGCGACCCGGCGCGAGGCCTACCGGCGCGGCGCACAGCGCATGGCCTGGCCGATCATTTCCTCGACCATCACCACGCTGATGGTCTTCATGCCGCTGCTGGTCTGGCCTGGCATCGTCGGCCAGTTCATGAAGTATCTGCCGATCACGGTGATCTGCGTGCTGACGGCCTCGCTGTTCATGGCGCTGATCTTCATTCCCGTTCTTGGCGGCATGATCGGCAAGAAATCGGTGCCGCGCGGCGCCATTTCGGCGACAGCGCCACGAAGCTATCGCTGGCTGCTGAAGCGGGCGATCCGCTTTCCGGTGCTGACCATGGGGGTGGTGCTCGGCATCATCATCGCCAGCTTTGTCGGCTATGGCAGCGCCGGGCTTGGCGTGTCCTTCTTCCCCGATATCGAACCCGACCAGGCGCAGGTCCAGGTGCTGGCACGCGGCGATCTGTCGGCCAAGGAGCGCGATGCGCTGGTCAACAGCGCCGAGACCTCGATCCTTCCGGTTGACGGGGTGCAGGATTTCTATGCCCGTTCGTTCCGTCCCGGCGGCGGCGGCAATCAGGTGCCGCGTGACTCCGTCGGCACCATCCGCACCGTGTTTTCCGACTGGAACGAGCGTGACAAGGCGGCAACCCTGATCGACCGGATGCGTGACCTTGTCGCCAGCCTTGCCGGCGCCGATTTCAGCATCACCAAACAGCAGGAAGGCCCCGGCGGGGCGTTGCCGATCCGGATCGAGATTTTTGGTGACGATCTTGACGTGATTGCCGCCGCAACCGACGAGATGGTGAGCCGGATGATGTCGTTTGGCGGCTTCGTCGACATTGCCGACAACCGGCCGCTGCCAGGTTTGGAATGGACGCTGGTGACCGACCGCGAGGCGGCAAGCCGGCATGGTGTCTCGATCTCGTCGCTTGGCACGATGATCAAGATGCTGACCCGCGGCGTGCGGATTTCCGATTTCCGGCCAGATGATGCCGATGACGAGCTGGATGTCGTGATGCGCTTCATGGGTGACCAGCGCAATATCGACCGGCTGCGTGAATTGCGGGTGCCGGCCGCCGACGGCTCCTACATTCCGATTTCTGTGTTCGCCAAGCTGCAGCCACGCCCGAAGGGCGGCGATATCGAGCGCAAGGACGGCACGCGCTATATGTATATCAATTCCGATATCAACGAGGGTGTGCTGGCGGCGGAGCGCATCGAGACGCTGAAGAACTCGCTTGCCGAAGCCCCGCTGGCGCAGGATGTCCGGGTGAAATTCGGCGGTGAGGATGAGGATATCGCCGAGACCCAGGCCTTCCTGCAGCAAGCCTTCAGCCTGTCACTGCTGCTGATGGTGGTTGTGCTGATGGTGCAGTTCGGTTCTGGCTGGCAGGCCTTTGTCACGATGTCGGCGATCCTGCTGTCGACCGGCGGTGTCGTCCTCGGACTTTGGGCGACGAACCAGCCATTCGGCATCGTGATGTGCGGGCTTGGCGTGATCGCGCTTGCCGGCATCGTGGTCAATAACAACATCGTGCTGATTGACACTTTCAACGAATACCGGCGCCGCGGCTACCGGGCGCGTGATGCCGCCTTCCGTGCCGGGCTGGTGCGTTTCCGGCCGGTCGTGCTGACCGCCGTGACGACAATCCTCGGCCTGCTGCCGATGGTCTTCCAGCTGACGATCAAGATTCTGGATCGCGAGATCCTTGTCGGCGCGCCGTCATCGCAATGGTGGACGCAGCTGTCCAGCACGATCGCCGGGGGTCTGACCTTTGCGACGATCCTGACGCTGGTGGCGACGCCGGCGATGCTGGTGATTGGCGGCAGGTTCGCGCGCGATGCCCAGCCGACACGCCCGTCGCTGATCAGGCGCATGATCGGCGCTGTGCGGCGGCAACGCGGGATGATGCCGGCCGAATAGGCCGGTTGGCTGACTAGCGCGGGCCTCGCACCACATCCTCGATGCCGGCGGCGATGGCCAGCAAGCGCCGGTCATGGCCACGCGATCCCATCAGCGACAGCCCGACAGGTGCGCTGCCTGGCGCATGGCATGGCATGCTGATGGTCGGCCTGTCGAGATAGTTCGACAGCGCGGTGTTGCGAAGCACCCGTGCGCT
>SHBC01000079.1 GCA_004213025.1 SAR116 cluster bacterium | reverse complement strand
GAATATGGCTATCTCGAATTCGCAACGCCGGTCATCAAGACCGGGCTCGACAGGCTTCGTGAACAGGGGGTCAATCACGTGCTGGCGGTACCGGGAATGCTGTTCGCCGCCGGCCATGCGAAGAACGACATCCCTTCGGTGCTGAACACCTATGCCGCCGAACATGGGATCACCATCCAGTATGGCCGTGAACTGGCGATTGACCTGCAGATGCTGCAGGCGGCAGGGGACCGCGTTGCCGATGCCATCGCCGCCGCCGATGCCGAACATGGTGTCGTCGACAGGGCCGACACCTGTCTTGTGGTGATCGGCCGCGGTGCGTCCGATCCCGACGCCAATTCGAACATTTCGAAGATTTCACGGATGTTGTGGGAAGGCATGGGGTTCGGCTGGGCCGAGGTTGGCTATTCCGGCGTGACCTTCCCGCTGGTGCAGCCCTGTCTTGAGCATGTGGTGAAGCTTGGGTTCAAGCGCGTTGTCGTCTTTCCCTATTTCCTGTTTTCCGGGATTCTGATCGACCGCATCTATGGCTTCACCGACGAGGTGGCGGCGGCCCATCCCGGCACCGCATTCGTCAAGGCCGGCTATCTGAACGATCATCCGAAGGTGATCGCCACTTTTGCCGACCGTGTCCGCGAAATCCTTGATGGTGACAACAACATGAACTGCGCCCTGTGCAAATACCGGGCGCAGGTTCTGGGGTTTGAGAACGAGGTGGGTCTCGCCCAGGAAAGCCACCACCATCATGTTGAGGGGCAGGGCGTCTCGGCGCCGGGAAGCAATGTCGAGGATTGCCCGCTGTGCGATCATTTCTGCACGGGGGCCTGCCGACTGGGCCAGGATCACCACCATCATCATGATCATGGGCATGATCACAGCCATGACCACGATCACGGGCATGACCATCATCACCATCCCTATCCGCATGCCAAGCATCCGCTGGGACCGGAATCTGTTCGCAATCGCAAACCGGGTGGCAAGTAAGTCCGGCTGATGGAACCCTATCTGAAAGACCCGCAGGCGATTTACGAAGCATCCTTCGCCATCGTCCGGGAGCAGACCGCGCTGGACGGGGTGCCTGCCGACCTCCATGACGTGGCGGTGCGCGTTGTTCATGCCTGCGGCATGCCGGATATCGTGACCGACATCGACGCATCGGATGATTTTGTTGCCAGTGCACTGTCAGCGTTGCGTGACGGGGCACCGCTGCTGTGCGACTGCGCCATGGTCGCAAGCGGCATCACCCGCCGTTTTCTGCCTGATGGCAATGACGTGAAAGTGACGCTGAACGATGCCCGTGTGCCGGCGCTGGCTGCCGAGTTGCAGACAACGCGTTCGGCGGCGGCGGTCGATCTCTGGCGGGATGATATGGCTGGCGCGGTGATCGTCATTGGAAACGCCCCAACGGCGCTGTTCCGCTGTCTTGAGGTGATCTCGGACGGCGGGCCGCGACCAGCCGCCATCATCGGATGTCCGGTGGGATTTGTCGGCGCTGCCGAAAGCAAACAGGCGCTGGCGACGCATGACGCTGGCGTGCCCTATTTCGCCATTCAGGGAACCCGCGGCGGCTCGGCAATGGCTTCATCGGTGGTGAACGCGCTGGCGTTGTCCTGCGCGGGATGTGAGGGGTGATGGCGTGCCCCTTCACGATCGCCCCCCTTGTCATCGGTGTTGATGAAGGCGGGGTGACGGCACTGCCCGCCAGCCTGCGCACCCGCCTTGCCGGGATGGATGTCATCATCGCGGCGCCGCGATTTCATGACGATCTTCCCGGCGGCCCTGATATCCTGGATTGGCCAACACCATTTTCACATATTTTCAATATCCTGAAAGACAATGCTGATAAATCACTTGCACTTTTGACAACGGGGGACCCGATGTGGTTTGGCGCCGGTGCCAGCCTTGTCAGGGAACTTGGTCCGCAAGGCGTCGAGGTCATCCCGGCGGTGTCCGGCATGCAGCTGGCGGCGGCGCGGCTTGGCTGGCCGCTGGCACACTGCGAGGTGGTGTCGGTGCATGGCCGGCCTGCTGACAGCCTGATCAGCCGCCTGTATCCGCGGGCGCGGCTGTTGGTCATTGCGCAGGACGGCACCAGCCCGGCACGGCTGGCTGAATTGCTGACGACGCATGGCTATGGGGATGCGACGCTTCATGTTCTGGCGCATCTTGGCGGGGCGTCGGAATCGCGGCTTGATGGCCGGGCCGAAAGCTGGACACATGACCGTGTGCCGGATTTCCATATCATCGGCATTGCCTGCCCGGATGCGGTTGCGGTGGGCTCCGGCCTTGCCGCGCCGGATGCCAGTTTCGAGACTGATGGCAAGCTGACCAAACGCGATGCGCGGGCCAGCGCGCTGGCCAAACTGGCACCGTTCCCGGGCGCTGTTCTGTGGGATATCGGCACCGGGTCGGGCGCCATCGCCATTGATTTCCTGCGCAATGCCGGGGCGGGGCGCGCCGTTGCCATCGACCGCAGCGAGGCACAACTCACCCGCGCCGCCGCGAATGCCTTACGGCACGGCGTCACCGGGCTGGAAACGGTGGCAGGCGATGCCACTGATGTTGTGGCCGGCAATATTGGGATGGGACTGCCGCGCCCGGATGCCGTTTTCATTGGTGGCGGCCTTGCGCCGGCGGTGATCGATGCGGCGCAGGTGGCGCTTCGCCCCGGCGGTGTTCTGGTGGCGCATGCCGTGACGATCGAAAGCGAGACAGTTCTTGTTTCGGCATGGCAGCAATCCGGCGGCGATCTGACACGGCTGTCGGTTCAGCATGCCGACCCGGTTGGCGGGTTTCATGGCTGGCGGCCATTGATGCCGGTCACGCAATGGTGCTGGCACAAACAGGTGGACGCGGTATGAGCAGCGGATGTCTGATCGGCGTCGGTACCGGCCCCGGCGATCCACAATTGGTGACGCGCCGGGCCTGGGCGCTGGTGGAGAATGCCAGGGTGATTGCCTATCCGGCACCGGATTCAGGAACGTCCTTTGCGCGCTCGATCGTGGCCGAGGCGATATCCGAAGATGCCATCGAGATTCCGATGATCGTGCCAATGCGCCCCGGACGGGCGCCGGCGCAGTCGATCTATGATGATGCGGCGGCGGCGATTGGCGAACATCTGGCGGCGGGGCGCGATGTCGTCGTGCTGTGCGAGGGGGATCCGCTGTTCTATGGGTCCTTCATGTATCTTCTTGTCAGGCTGAAAGAATCGCATCCTGTCGAGATCGTCCCCGGGGTGACCAGCCTGTCCGCCTGCGCCGCCGCACAGACCCGTCCGCTTGTCGCCCGCAGCGATGTTTTGAGCGTGCTACCCGGAACGATGGATGATGCTGCCCTGGCAGCGGCGATTGCGGCTGCCGATGCGGTGGCGATCATGAAGGTCGGGCGGCATATGCCGCGCCTGCGGGCGCTTCTGCATCGCATTGGACTTGCTGACACGGCGCTTTATACAAGCCATGCCTCGCTGCCGCATGAGAGGGCGCTGCCGCTTGCCGAAGCACCTGATGAGGCGCCCTATTTCTCGATGATTCTGATCTATAAGGGGGATGATCCATGGATCAGGTGAACGCACCTGCCACGGCGCGGCCGGTCATACTGTGCCTGTCAAAGGCCGGGCTCGAACTCGCCGAAAGGCTGGCAAGCGCGCTTAAAGCCGACATCCACGGCCATGCGGTGCGCTGTCCGCAGGCGCCGCATCATTTCGGCAAGGCGCGGGCGCATATCGCCGATCTGTTCTGCAGTGGCAGGCCGATCATCGGTGTCTGCGCGGCCGGCATCCTGATCCGGGCGGTGGCGCCGCATCTGAAACATAAAAGCACTGATGCGCCGGTCATCTCGGTGGCGGAGTCGGGCCGGTTTGTCGTTCCCCTCATTGGCGGGCATCACGGCGCTATCACGCTGGCGCGCCAGGTCTCGGCATGTCTTGACGCTGATCTGGCGCTGACAACGGCTGGTGATGGAAGGTGGCAATTGTCGCTTGATGAACCGCCCCAGGGCTGGCGGCTGGCGAATGCCGCCGCCGCGCAACGTGTGATGCCGCAATTGCTGGCAGGTGACGGGGCGTTTATCGATGGTGATTGTCTTGACGGGTTGAAGGACTGGTTTGGTCATGTGCCGCGCGGCAGCGCCGTGTCGCTGACAGTGACCCGCCGCCAGCAGACACCGGCGGAGAACGAGCTTGTCTACTGTCCGCAGGATGTAATGCTGGGTGTTGGATGCGCGCGCGGTTGCCCTGCCGACGAGGTGATCGAACTGGTGATGCAGGAGCTGGCAAGGGCCGATATCAACGCCGCTGCCATTGCTGGCATCTTCAGCGTTGATCTGAAGGCGGACGAGCCGGCCCTGCACGCGCTGGCGGCGATGCTGGCGGTGCCGCTACGGGTGTTTGACCGCGAGGTGCTGGCGGCGCAGGCACCGCGTCTGCACAATCCATCAGACGCGGTTCAGGACGAGATCGGTATCCCCGGCGTGGCCGAGGCGGCGGCGCTTGCCGCGGCCGGTGATGAAGCTCTGCTGATCCATCCAAAGGCCAAATCCGGACAGGCCACGATGGCGCTTGCGCTGGCGCCGGCGCCCTGCAACCCGACACATCTCCCCGGGCGCAAGCCTGGCCGGGTGATGCTTGTCGGTATCGGCCCCGGGCAGTCGACCTGGCGCACGCCAGAGGCATCACAGATGGTGCTCGGCGCCGATGAGCTGGTTGGCTATGATCTCTATATCGACCTTCTTGGCGCCATCGCCGCGCATATTCCGCGCCGTGATTTCAAGCTTGGCGAGGAGGAAGCGCGCTGCCGCTACGCGCTGGAGCAGGCGGCCACCGGCAAGGACGTGGCCGTCATATGTTCCGGCGATGCCGGTATCTATGCCATGGGCGCGCTGGTGTATGAACTTCTTGACCGGTCCGAGGACGCTGGCGGGGTGTCGGCGGCGGCCCGCCGGGTCAGCGTTGTCAGTGCGCCGGGAATCTCCGCATTGCAGGCGGCGGCGGCACGGTCCGGCGCCATTCTGGGGCATGATTTCTGCGCCATCTCGCTGTCGGATCTGCTGACACCCTGGGAGCAGATCGAAAAGCGGATCCATGCCGCCGGTGCCGGTGATTTCGTCATCGCCTTCTATAACCCGGTCTCGCAGCGGCGACGAACCCAGCTGGCGATGGCGCGCGACATCCTGATCGGCTATCGCGGCGGCGATGTGCCGGTCATTCTGGCCTCCAACCTCGGTCGCCCGGACGAGGCCATTCTCCACCGCACGTTGGCCAGCCTCGATATCGACGAGGTCGATATGCTGACGACGGTGATGGTGGGGGCCAGCACCTCACGCCAGCTTGATCTTGGCCGTGGCACCGCGGTCTATACGCCGCGCGGCTATGCCAAGCATCTCGATGCGGACGACACAGCAGCGGAGGTATCATCATGACGGTCTTTTTCATCGGCGCCGGGCCGGGCGATCCGGAACTGATCACCGTTCGGGGGTTGCGTCTGATCGAACGCTGCCCGCTATGTCTTTATGCCGGCTCGCTCGTGCCCGAGGCGGTCGTCGCGGCGGCGCCGGATGATGCAAGGGTGATCGATACCGCGTCGTTGACACTGGATGACATCATCGATGAGATGCAGCAGGCGCATGAGGCCGGCCAGGACGTGGCCCGCGTGCATTCGGGTGACCCGTCTCTCTATGGCGCGATTGCCGAGCAGATCCGGCGGCTGAAGGCGCTTGAGATCGGCTACCGGATCGTGCCGGGCGTGTCGGCCTATGCCGCCGCCGCCGCCGGCCTCGGGATTGAGCTGACGGTGCCGGAAGTGACGCAGACCCTGATCCTCA
>SHBC01000078.1 GCA_004213025.1 SAR116 cluster bacterium | reverse complement strand
CGCCTGCGCCTGGGTATCATTGAATGCCCCACGATAGGCCTTGCCAATCGGGGTGCGGGCGGTTGAAACGATGACGGCGTCGCGCATGATAACATCTCCAGTAACTGCTGCTGTGCCGGTCAAACCTAAAGATGCGCGCCCGCCGATGCAAATACCCGATGCAAACAGCCAGTTTTGAATAGGCCGGTGTTGCACGGCGCGAACCTTTGTCAGAAATGATCCTTATCCCCAAAAAAAACGTCGTAATTGATTGATGATCCGGGCGTGACTGCCCTAGTATCACCCCAAGCCGACTAGTGGCAGATATCAGAATCCTTCTCGGCAACAATCAAGACTGACATTTCGCACAGATGCAACAGACCAGTGGGACTCTGAACCCCCAGGGAGATTTGACTTGTCGCAGGATGATCGTTTCATGGACCGCTTCGCCACCGCTATCGTCAACAACCGAATCAAATGCGCCATCGTCACGCTGGCGCTGGCATTCGTCGTTTTCGCCGGCATTCCCAACCTGAAGCTTGATACCGATGGCCGGGTCTTCATGGCGGATGAAAACCCGGACAAGGTGTTTCTCGACAGGTTCGAACAGGAATTCGCCAAGGATGACAATCTGGCGATCATCGTCAAACCCGCCGATGGCGAGGTTTTCACCCCGCGCACGCTTGGCGCCATCGGGGCGCTGACCGAGGATCTGTGGAACCTTCCCTATGTCCGACTGGTGAATTCGATCACGCGGTTCCAGAACACCTATGCCGATGGTGACATGATGGTGGTCGAGGATCTTGTTCCCGACCCACAGATGGTCACCGCCGAGGAGGCCGCCACAGCCCGCGCCACCGCGCTTGACCGCGTCGAAATTGTCAACAGCCTGATCAGCGCTGATGGCAGCGCCTCGGCCATTTCGGTCATCTTCCGCCTTCCCGGAATCGATCTTGTGTCGGAGATTCCGAACATCAATGCCGAGGCCGAACCGCTACTCAAACGCTACCGCGCCGAATATCCCGATATCGAATTCAAGGCCAGCGGGTCGGTTGCCATCAGCCAGGCCTTTGCCACCGCAAGTCAGAAGGATGGCGAGACGCTGACCCCGGCCATGCTTGTCGCGATGTTGCTGGTGGTCGGCATCCTGCTTCGCACGGTCACCGGTTCGCTGTTGATCCTTGTCCTTGCCGCGCTGTCGGCGCTTGTCTCGCTTGGCGCGCTGGGATGGACCCGCATTCCGATCAATTCAGCCACCGCCGTGGCACCGCTGATGGTGATCACGCTGGCGGTCGCAAGCAGCGTCCATGTGCTGTCATCAATCCGCCAGACGATGCAGCAGACGGCGGACCGCACCGAGTGGGCGCGCCGTGCGCTGGCCGATCACGGGCTTGGCATCACCGTCGCCATTTTCACCACGGGGATCGGCTTCCTGTCGCTGAATTTCTCGATCTCGCCGCCTTTCCAGCAGCTTGGCAATATGGTGGCGGCCGGCATGATCGGTGTCTGGATCTTCACCATCTTCCTGCTGCCGGGATTGATCTGCTGGCTGCCCATCAAGCAGATCAGCAAGGCCGCCTCGGTCGACCGTTTCATGGTCTGGCTTGGCGAGTTCGTGATCCGGCACCAGCGCCGCCTGCTGCTTGGCATTCCGGTGATCATCATCGGCTTTGCCGCGGGCATCTCGCAGATCAAGCTTGAGGATGATTTCCTGCGCTATTTCGACGAGAGGTTCGAGACCCGCCAGGCCACCGACCTGTATGAAACCAATCTTGGCGGGCTGAACGTGCTGGAATATTCGGTCGATACCGGGATCGAGAGCGGCATCAACTCGGTTGCCTATCTGGAATCGCTCGACGCCTTTGCCGAATTCCTGCGCGCGCAGCCCGAAGTCAGCCATATTCGCATCCTTAGCGACACCATCAAACGGCTGAACATGAACATGAATGGGGATGACCCGTCCTTCTACCGGATCCCGGAGACCGATGAGGAAGCCTCGCAATATCTGTTCCTTTACGAGCTGTCGCTTGGCTATGGCATGGATCTGACCGACCAGATCAATGTCGACAGGTCATCAACCCGCGTGTCAGCCTTTGTTCCCTTTGCCACGACTTCACAGCTGCTGGCGCTTGATGACCGCATTCAGGAATGGTTCACCGCCAACACGCCCGAGCTGACAAGCCCGGTCACCGGCCAGACGCATGTCTATACGATGATTTCGGCCCGCGACGTGCCGTCGATGCTGAAGGGAACAACGCTGGCGCTTGTCTTCATTTCCTTCGTGATCTTCCTTGTGCTTCGCAACTTCAAACTCGGACTGGTCTCGCTGGTGCCGAACCTGGTGCCGGCGGCGATGGGGTTCGGCCTGTGGGGCTATATGGTCGGCAATGTCACGCTGGCAGTGTCCATTGTTGTCGCGATGACGCTTGGCATCGTTGTTGATGACACGGTGCATTTCATTCTGAAATACGCCAACGCCCGCAAGCGCGGTGACAGCGCCGAGGACTCGGTCCGCTATGCCTTCAAGTCTGTCGGCATGGCGCTGACCGTGACCTCGCTCGGCCTTGTCATCGGCTTTGCGATCCTCGGCCAGTCAGGCTTTGCCGTGAACCGTGACATGGCAAGACTCACCGCAATCACGCTCAGCTTCGCGCTGTTCGTCGATTTCCTCTTCCTTCCACCGCTTCTGATCTTTCTCGACAGGATGAAAACCATGAAAACCTCTTCCACGACAACGGCCGCGCTTGCCGTTATTGCGGGGCTTGCCATGGCGCTGGCCCTCCTCACGCCATCCGGCGGCGCCAAGGCCTCGGCGGAAAAGGGTCTTGCCATCGCCACCGAGGTCGACAATCGCGACCGCGGCTGGGGCGATGTCACCGTTGAAGGAGAAATGGTGCTGAAGAACAAGGCCGGTAACGAGTCGGTCCGCAAGTTCCGGAGCACCATCCTTGAGGCAGAGGACAGTGCCGAGGGTGACCAGTCGATCATCACCTTCTCGAAGCCTCGCGACGTGCGCGGCACCGCGCTGCTGACACATTCAAAGATCGAGCCCGATGATGATTCACAATGGATTTTCCTGCCAGCCGTGAAACGGGTGAAGCGCATCTCCTCGTCAAACAGGACCGGCAAGTTCGTATCCTCGGAATTCTCTTATGAGGATCTGGGATCCGAAGAGGTTGCCGATAATGATCATATCTGGCTCGAGGATGCCGCTTGCGCGCATGACGCGGCACTGACCTGTGCCGCCGTGGAAAGCCGGCCGAAAAACAAGAAATCCGGCTATTCAAAGCGCGTCTCGTTTATTGATTTGGCGGAATACCGCGTTCAACGGATCGACTTCTACAACCGGCGGGGCGATCTTGAAAAAACCCTCGAATTCCAGGATTACCGTCAATATGAAGGGCAGTTCTGGCGCGCGCATGTGATGGTGATGAAGAACCACCAGACCGGCAAGTCAACGCGCCTGTCATGGGGCGATTACAATTTCCGGCAGGGGCTGACGGCGCGTGACTTCACACCGCAAGGTCTTCCCAAGGCAGGCCGATGACGACAGGCAATCGTGCCGGACGCATCATCACCGCAGCATCGGTTTCGGCGCTCCTTGCCGGGGTGACATGGCTTCCGGCGGGTGCCGAAACCGCGTTCGACCAGCTTGAGGTCGAACAGCGCGGTGACATCACAATCGAGGCAAGCTGGTATCCCCGCGCCGCCAAGCATACCGGGCAGGAAGACAGCTTCCTGCATCTTGAAGCGCAGCCCGAAATCCTGGTCTATGGCGATACCGCCGAAGCGCAGCTCCAGCCGCGGATCAGTGGCGGGACCAGCGGTGCAGGACAGATCGATTTTCGCGAGGCGCATGTCAGCGGCCGCCTCGGCGAAATGGATTATCTTGTTGGCAGCACAATCCTGTTCTGGGGCAAGGTTGAAAGCTATAACCCGGTCGATATCGTCAACGCGCTGGATTACAGCCGCGGCCTGCTGCGAAGCGAAAAGCGCGGTGCGCCTATGGTCAGGCTGTCATGGCCGGTCGGGCCCGGGCAGATCGATCTTCTTGCCATCGATTTTGTTGAAAACATATATCCGGGCAGCTCGCTTCGCGAGCGACCGGCCCTGCCTGTGAATGACAATACAGCCGGGTTCAGTGGCGGTGCCGGGCGTGACGACATCGCTGCCGCGGCACGCTGGTCAGGCTATTTCGGCGATATCGACCTCGGCGTCAGCTGGTTCCGCGGCACCGGGCACGCGCCGCGCCTGCTGCCCCAGTCCGACGGCACGCTGAAACCTGATTACAGCCGGATCACACAGCTCGGGCTGGACATCCAGTCGCTGCATGGCGACAGCGCGGTGAAGGCCGAACTGATCCATCGCCGCGGCCAGTATGACAGGCTTGGCAGCGCCGACAGCTATAGCGCCGGCGTGATCGGGATCGAGCATAATCTCTATGACCTTGCGGGGAGCGGGCGCGACCTTGTGCTGATTGCCGAATATGCGCGTGATGACCGGCGCGGCAGATCGCATAGCGGCTTTCAGAATGATCTCATCCTAGGCGGGCGATGGGTGTGGAATGATGTCGAGGATACCGAAATCCTGACGCTGCTGGGCCGCGATCTGGACAATGCGGCGCAGACATTGACGGTGACGGCGGACCGGCGGCTTACCGACGCGCTGAGCTTTGAGGCCACCGCAAGATGGCCGCAACGCCTGTCGCGCGATCCGAACGGCACAGCCCTGTCCCGCGACAGCGCGATCATCGCCAGCCTGACCTACAGTTTCTGACCTACAGTTTCTGACCTACAGTTTCTGACCTACAGTTTCTGACCTAAGGCTTCTGATCTACAGCTTTTGACTTTCGGGGGCTGTCAGTCCTGCATCGACAAGGTCGAACATGTCCGGATGCGGAATCTCGTCACCACCAGCGTCCGGGCGGACATGATGAAGGCTGACCCGTCCGGCCAGAAGCCGTGAAAGGATCGCCGGCACCATGTCGGGAATGTCACCAGCCACCAGCCCCGGGCCGAACCTGATGCCAGCCTCGGCATGGATCCAGATGGCGGCGCAGCAAGCCTCAAATGGCGGCATGCCCTGTGCCAGCAATCCGGCAATCAGGCCGGCCAGCACATCACCGGTGCCGGCCGTCGCCAGATAGGCGCTGCTGCGGCTGTTGACGACCAGCCTGCCATCCGGCGCCGCGACAATCGTGTCCCGCCCCTTCAGCACGACAAGCGACGCCGTCAGCCGTGCCGCGGCAACGGCCCGCGTTTCAACACCGCCGCCAAGATCCGGAAAAGCCCGGTCAAATTCACCCTGGTGCGGGGTGATGATCCGCTGTCTGTCGGTTGGCGCACGGTGGCGCATCACCGCCCCGATCGCCCCGGCATCCAGCACCTGATGACAGCCTGACGATCTGGCAAGAACCCGTTCCAGCGGCTGGCGGTCGGCGCCACCACACCCGGCAAGGATCACCGATACCCGTTTCGGCCGGTGCAGGACGCCATCCCAGACCATCACCTGTGGCGGCAGCGACGCGCGGTAAACATCGGCCCGCCGCGTCGCCACGACGCTGACAAGGCCGGCCCCGATCCGCGAGCAGGCACTCGCCGCCAGACGGGTTGCACCTGTCAGATCAGGCGCCCCTAGCACCAGCACATGGCCACGCGCATATTTGTCGGCATCGGGCGCCGGCGTCGGCAATAGATCGCGCCACAGGGGCGGCCTGTTGATCTGCAATGACATCAGTTTCGACATCCGACTCAAGCTCCCTTGTTGGCTCACGTCACGGCCAGACCATGGCCCAAGACAGGATCAGGTCGCTCCACCAGAAGCTGTGGAGCGTCACCGACATTCTGCGCGGCCGGATGGATGCCGATGAATATCGCGACTACATCCTCGGCTTTATT
>SHBC01000077.1 GCA_004213025.1 SAR116 cluster bacterium | reverse complement strand
GACTCCCGTATTTCACGGTCCTGCGGGGTTTCGGGACCACTTAAGATATTTCTTAACTTCGGTTGCTTGGTCCGTCCCACAAGCTGGCGGCTGCCGCTGATGCTGGCATTGACCTTCGGGCGGCCTTCGGCCCGCGCCAGCCCCAGCCGGTGCGCCAGCTGGCAGGCCCGCGCATTCGACTCGGCAACTTTCGGGTCGAGCAGCACCGCCTGCCGCAGCTTTGGCGACAAATGGGCCACATGCCGATTCCGCACTACCTGATCAGGCCGGCGTTCATCCGTCTCAATATGTGGTTCGGCATGCGCACCGCCGACACCCGTCAACACCATCAGGCTGGCCGCTGTCAGCGCACCGACAATCCGCCGCGACAAGGCTGCCAACAGCCTGTGTCCCGTGCCGTCACCCGGTGGTTCGGGGCGCGGCGGCCCTGATGGCGGGACACGCAAGGCCGGCGGCTCAGGGGCAGTCGCACCGAAAACCCATTTTCCAGATATCCATCTTTCAGACACAAGGGGGAGACGATCAAGGACGCGCGGTGGTCGCGCGGATCCCATTCGAAAGCATGCTATCATCTACGCAAACTCGCTAAAGGTTACCGGTCAGGTCACTTCGACGAGAATAGGCCGCGCCTACCTAATTTTTCGTAAAGATCGCAAGTGCAAACAGCATGTTTCGCTGTTAAAAATTCGCGTTTGCGTGAGGATGATTATTATATCGTTAATTACGCAAATATGGTTATGAGGTTTCCATCCCGGTGACGCTTGCATCGTCGATCGTCCGCTCAAGGCAGTCGAACAGGGCGAGCAGCGTCGCGGCGGACCCGGCAGGCAATGTCGCAGTGATTCGCGACTCGAACGCCATCGCAAGACGCGACAATTCCCTGGCAAGATCGCGGCCGGCCGGTGTCAGCGCCAGCCTGACAAGCCGCCGGTCGGATTCATTGACAAGCTTCGAGACCAGGCCGCGACTCTCAAGCCGCTGCACGGCGCGTGTCACGCGGGCCCGGTCCATATCCACCCGGGTGAAGATATCGCGCACCGAAATCTCGCTTTCCTGGGTCAGATGGACAAGCACCCGCCATTCGGGAACGCTGATCTGATAGCGCTCCTCATATTGCGCCGCCAGCCCACGGCTAAGCGCTGTCGCCACCCGCACCGCCCGGTAGGGCAGGAAGCTGTCAAGCTGCAGAAGGTCAGCAGATCCGTCCATCTCGTTCCATCTTTCTTGTGGTGCGCCTGCGCCGTGATGCCATAGCAAGCGCCCGTGACTGCGGGTGGTTGATTATCAATTGACAATCATTTCATTTGAAATGATTGTGGAGGAACCGTCAAGACGGGAGGCTGACATGACGCTGGCGATGATGCCGGGATTCGGCAATGACTTTGAGACCGAGGCGCTTGCAGGCGCGCTGCCACAGGGCCGCAATTCGCCCCAGAAATGCGCCTATGGCCTGTATGCCGAACAGCTGAGCGGGTCACCCTTCACCGCGCCGCGGGCAACGAATGAGCGGTCATGGCTCTACCGGATCCGGCCATCGGTGCGTCACTCCGGCAGGTTCGCCAGAACCGACGTGCCGCTGTGGAAAACCGCGCCGGATGGCGATCCCGACGATCTGCCGCTTGGCCAGTATCGCTGGAACCCCCTGCCCTTGCCGGATGGTGCCGTCGATTTCATCGATGGTGTCCGCACCATGACAAGCACCGGTGATGCGCGCCAGCATGTCGGCATGACGACCGGCATCTACACCATGACCCGTGCGATGACCGATCGCGTGTTGGTCAATGCCGATGCCGAAATGATGATTGTTCCGCAACAGGGCGAGATCGAGATCTTTACCGAAATGGGGCGGATGCGGGTCGCTCCCGGCCATATTGCCATCGTCCCACGCGGGATGATGGCGAAATACAGCCCGCTTGGCAGTACCGCGCGCGGCTATCTGTGCGAGAATTACGGGGCCAAATTCACCCTTCCCGACCGCGGGCCAATCGGCGCCAACTGCCTTGCCAACCCGCGTGATTTCAAGACCCCGGTGGCGGCTTTCGAGGACAGCGAGACCGCACATCAGCTGGTGATCAAATGGTGCGGCGGCTTTCATGTCACCGAACTTGGCCACTCGCCACTGGACGTCGTCGCCTGGCACGGCAATTACGTTCCGTGCTGTTATGATCTTTCGACCTTCTCGCCAGTTGGTGCCATCGCCTTTGACCATCCCGACCCGTCGATTTTCACGGTTCTGACAGCGCCGTCGGAAACCGCCGGCACGGCGAATATCGATTTCGTGATCTTTCCGCCGCGCTGGGCGGTGGCCGAAGATACCTTCAGGCCGCCCTGGTATCATCGCAACATCATGTCCGAATTCATGGGGCTGATTACCGGTCAATATGACGCCAAGGAAGAAGGATTTGTCCCTGGCGGTGCCAGCCTGCACAATATGATGCTGCCGCATGGCCCCGATCTTGACGCGTTTGAAAAGGCCTCGAATGCGGATCTGAAGCCGGTCAAGCTGACCAACACCATGGCTTTCATGTTCGAGACCCGCTTCCCGCAGAAGGTCAGCCACTTCGCCGCAACGACGGACAGCCTGCAGGATGATTATATCGATTGCTGGGGCGGGCTGAAGAAACAATTCGACGGCACCCCTTAAGGCATCCCTTAAGGCATCGCTTAGGGCATCCCTGTAGGGCACCTTGGACGCCGGCAGTTGAGGCAGCTTTGCCACCGCACAGAAAAGGAATTCCTGATGAAACTTGCATCCCTCAATGATGGCACCCGCGACGGACAGCTTGTCATCGTCTCCCGCGATCTGGCGCGCTGTGCGGCGACAACGGACATCGCCCCCACTCTGCAGGCGGCGCTTGATGAGTGGGCAACGGTGGCACCGCAACTTTTGGCGCTGGCGGCGGAACTTGAGTCGGGCAGCCTTGAGGGCATGCCGTTTGATCAGCAGGCCGCGCATTCGCCGCTGCCGCGCGCCTATCAGTGGGCCGACGGGTCGGCCTATGTCAATCACGTGGCGCTTGTCAGGCAGGCCCGCGGCGCCGAAATGCCAGAGAGTTTCTGGAGCGATCCGCTGATGTATCAGGGCGGATCGGACGATTTCCTGCCACCACGCGCGCCAATCGCGATCCCCGATGAATCATGGGGAATCGATATGGAGGCCGAGGTGGCGGTGATCACCGATGACGTGCCGATGGGCGTGTCCGAAGCCGACGCGGCGGCGCATATCAAGCTGGTGATGCTGGTCAATGACGTGTCGCTCCGCAATCTGATCCCGGCCGAGCTTGGCAAGGGGTTCGGCTTCTTCCAGTCAAAGCCGTCAACCGCCTTCTCGCCAGTGGCGGTGACGCCTGACGAGCTTGGCGATGCCTGGCGTGACTGCGTGCTGCACCGGACCATGGAAGTTGACCTGAACGGCGCCCCGCTGGGCCGCGCCGATACCGGCACCGATGCCACCTTCAGTCTGGCACGGCTGGTCTCGCACGCCGCGAAATCGCGCAATCTTCGCGCCGGCGCCATCATCGGGTCCGGCACCGTGTCGAACCGCGATGCGGATGGCGGGCCGGGTCGCCCTGTGGCGGATGGCGGCAGGGGCTATTCCTGCCTCGCTGAAATCCGTATGGTGGAAACCATCCGCGATGGCAAGCCAACGACCCCGTTCATGATGTTTGGCGACCGCGTCGGAATTGAAATGCATGATGATGACGGCGCCAGCATCTTCGGGCGCATAGACCAGGTGGTAGAAGACTGTCATGGCTAAAAGCTTTGCCTCGCAGGGTGACCTGAGCGAAAAGACGATCAGCTTTACCGAAATCGGCCGCGATCTGTGGGCCTTTACCGCCGAGGGCGACCCGAATACCGGCGTCATCATCGGCGATGACAGCGTGATGATCATCGACGCGCAGGCAACGCCGCGCCTTGCCAACAAGGTTGTCGAGAAAATCCGTTCGGTCACCGACAAGCCGATCAAGCATGTCGTGCTGTCGCATTATCATGCCGTGCGCGTGCTTGGTGCCTCGGCCTATGATGCGTCCGAAATCATCGCCTCGCAGACCTGCCATTCGATGATCCATGAACGCGGGCAGGAGGATTGGGACAGCGAGTTCGCCCGCTTCCCTCGCCTTTTCGAAGGTCATGAGAGCATCCCCGGCCTGACCTGGCCGTCAATCACCTTCAGCGACAGGATGACGGTCAATCTTGGCCGCCGCCGGGTCGAGCTGATGTTCCTTGGCCGGGCGCATACCGCCGGCGATATCGTGGCCTTTGTGCCTGACGAGCAGGTCATGTTCACCGGCGATATCGTCGAATATCACTCGGCCTGCTATTGCGGCGACGGGCATTTCAATGACTGGGGCGGCACGCTTGACAGGATCGCCGCCTTTCAACCTGCCGCCATCGCGCCGGGACGCGGCGATGCCCTTGTCGGGGATGAGATGGTGACGAGCGCAATCGAGAACACCCGCGATTTTGTCGCCAGCACCTATCGGCCGGCGGCAATGGTGGCGGCGCGCGGCGGCACGCTGAAGGATGCCTGGGACGCGGTGCGCGAGGAATGTGATCCAAAATTCGCCGACTATGCCATCTATGAGCATTGCCTTCCCTTCAATGTTGCGCGGGCCTTCGACGAGGCAAAGGGAATCGACACGCCGCGGATCTGGACGGCCGCGCGTGACATGGAGATGTGGAACGCGCTGCAGAACGGCTAGCGGTGCAAGGGACTGAGTAACCATGGCAAGATATCAGTACGAGCCTTTTGACTATGTAACGCCGCCCGAACTGGCGGGCGCGGGCAGCTCTTCTGCGCCGGTGATCATTGTCGGCGCCGGACCCATCGGCCTGGCGGCGGCCATCGATCTGGCAACGCATGGTGTCGCCAGCATTGTCGTCGATGACAACAATGTGGTGTCGGTTGGCAGCCGCGCCATCTGCTGGGCCAAACGAAGCCTCGAGATCTTCGACCGGCTGGGCATTGGCGAGAAAATGCTGGCAAAGGGCGTTACCTGGAAGCTTGGCCGGGTCTATCGCGGTGATTGCGAGGTCTATAATTTCGACCTTCTTCCCGAGGATGGGCACAAATTCCCGGCCTTCATCAACCTGCAGCAATATTATGTTGAGCAATATCTGGTCGAGCGTTGTGCCGACTTCCCGGATCTGATCGATTTGCGGTTCAAGAACCGGGTGCTGTCGGTGGGTCAGGATGAGGCTGGCGTATTTGCCGAGATCGAGACGCCGGACGGTGCCTACACGCTGCGCGGCGACTATCTTCTTGCCTGTGATGGCGCCAACAGTCGCATCCGCCGGCAATTCGGGCTTGATTTCGAGGGCCGGCATTTTGAGGAACGCTTCCTCATCGCCGATGTCGAGATGCAGGCGGATTTCCCGTCCGAACGCTGGTTCTGGTTCACGCCGACCTTTCATCCCGGCCAGTCGGCGCTGCTTCACAAGCAGCCTGACAATATCTACCGCATCGATTTGCAGCTGGGTCCCGACGCCGACCCGGAGGAAGAGAAAAAGCCGGAAAACGTTATCCCCCGGATTGAAAAGGTTGTTGGCGGGCGGCCATTCAAGCTGGACTGGGTATCAGTCTATTCCTTCAATTGCCGCCGCATCGACCGCTTCGTTCATGACCGGGTGATCTTTGTCGGCGATTCGGCGCATGTCGTCTCGCCCTTTGGCGCGCGTGGCGGCAATGGCGGTATGCATGATGTCGACAATCTATGCTGGAAGCTGGCCAGGGTTGTGACCGGCAGCGCCGCGCCAGACCTGCTGGAAAGCTACAACCATGAACGCGTCCACGGGGCCGATGAGAATATCCGGAATTCCAGCTGGACGTCGCGGTTCATGTCGCCCGAACCGGGAGTCGAGACGGCCTTTCGCAACGCCGCGCTGAGCCTTGCCG
>SHBC01000076.1 GCA_004213025.1 SAR116 cluster bacterium | reverse complement strand
GACCAGATGCACGCCTAACCAAAGTCACGAAAAGACACACCAAAAGACCAGACACACCAAAAGGGGCCATCACCATCTGGCAACAGCCCCCTTTGTTTATCGTCAGCTCCTGGCGGGCCTCTGCCTGCCCGGTTTTTGGCTTTACGGCTTCTGTGCCTCCCCGCCTCAAGCGGCCTTTCTCGTGCCCGCCTCAAGCGGCCTTTCTCCTTACGGCCTCCAGCGGGTTCTGCTTCCTTGCCTCAAGCCGCTTGTGGCGTTTTGACTTTCGCCGCCTTATCCAGCGCCTGTTCGAGATCGGCAAGGATATCATCACTATGCTCGATCCCCACCGACAGCCGCACATAGCCGGGTGTCACCCCGGTTGCGGCCTGTTCCTCGGCTGAGAGCTGCGAATGCGTCGTCGATGCCGGATGGATCGCCAGTGAGCGCGCATCACCGATATTGGCGACATGATAAAACAGCGCCAGCGCGTCAATAAAGGCGCGCCCTGCCGCATGCCCACCGGCCAGCTCAAAGCCGACAAGCCCGCCATAGCCGCCCTGCAGATAATGATGCGCCCGCCGGGCCGCCACGCCTTTATGCAGGCGCGGATAATTCACTGAAATGACCGCTGGATGCTTGGCAAGGAAATCGGCAACGCGGGTGGCGTTTTTCGAATGTTCCCTGATTCTGAGCGCCAGCGTCTCCAGCCCCTGAATGATCTGAAAGGCATTTTGCGGGCTGAGCGCCGAGCCCAGATCACGCAACAGCGTTACCCGCGCCTTCAGAATATAGGCAATCGGCCCCAGCGGCTTTGCCGCCTCGGCCCAGACCGCGCCATGATAGGACTCGTCCGGCGTGTTCAGCGCTGGCTGGCGTTCGGGAAATTCCTGCCAGTCGAAATTGCCGCCATCAATGATCACCCCGCCAACCGATGTGCCATGCCCGCCGATATATTTGGTCAGCGAATGCACGACGATCGCCGCCCCATGGTCAAACGGGCGCGCCAGAATCGGCGATGCGGTGTTGTCGAGGATCAACGGAATGCCCCGTTGACGCCCAAGCGCCGCCACCTCGGCAATCGGAAACACCTCGAGCTTCGGGTTCGGCAATGTCTCGCCATAATAGGCCCGGGTGCGTGCATCTGTTGCCCGGACGAAATTCTCCGGGTCGGACGGGTCGACAAAGCGCACTTCGATGCCCTGATTGGCAAGCGTGTTCTTGAACAGATTATAGGTGCCACCGTAAAGATCGGTCGAGCTGACGATATTATCGCCGACATGCGCCAGATTCTGCACGGCAAAGGCTGAGGCCGCCTGCCCCGAGGATACCGCCAACGCGGCAACACCGCCCTCGATAGCGCTGATCCGCTGTTCCAGCACATCATTCGTCGGGTTCATGATCCGCGTATAGATATTGCCAAGTTCGGCGAGCCCAAACAGATTGGCCGCATGTTCGGTGGATTTGAACTGATAGGATGTCGTCTGATAGATCGGCACCGCCACCGCGTTCGTTGTCGGGTCGGCCCGGTATCCGGCATGCAGAGCCACCGTCTCCGGGTGTTTGCGTCCTGTTTTCGGCCCTGTTTCACGCACAGTTTCACTCACTTTTTCACTCACTTTTTCGGCTGAAGTTTCGGCTGAAGTTTTTGTTGAAGTTTTTGCTGAAGTTTTTGTAGTCGCAGACATATCTGTCTCCTCTTTAGTGCTTTCGGCAACATGCCGGGGCGCACAAGCTGAAATCAAAGTGCCCAACCCTGTTATGATGGGGGGTCAGCCCAAAACCTTTTGATCAACAAGCGCGGGTCAACCGCGCGGCAAACCACTCTTTTGATCAGCAAGCGCGGGTCAACCGCGCGGCAAACACCAACATCACACGCACAAAGACGCGCGTCTCGCTATTCACCTGCGCTTAAACACAACAAACTCTGAAAAAACATCATACCCAAACCAGGCATACCCAAACTAGGCATCCCTAAACGGGCGTCCCCAAACGGGCATCCAAAAATGGGCGCGCTTTAGCCGAATTTGTTAATCGCCCGCAAGTTGATCTTTAAATCGGCGATGCCCCAACGCTACCACAGTGCCCGGCCCCCGCAAGCGTAAAAAACCGCGCGCGGCGAAAAAAGCACGGATTTTGCGCCCCGCCCCCTATTTTGCGCAAAAGCCATCCCCCTGCCGCCTCTTTTGCCGCAAACTATACCAAGACCTTATTATCCAAAGCACCCCCGCGCACCTCCACATGCATCGCCACGCCATCTTCCTGCTGATCTGCGACAAAAGCCGTCCATCTGCATCTTTTCACATGCCCTCAAACCTGCTTATATGCGCGATTACTTCCTTTGCTCTGGATTGCGTCATGACTGACATAGTGAAAACCGCGCTGCTGGCCCTTATTGACGGCCAGAAGATTGACGGCCAAAAAATTGAAAGCGAGATGCCTGCCCCTGACGTCATCAGAGGCTGTTTTGATGCGATCATGGAGGGCAAGGTCAGCCAGATTCAGATGTCGGCCTTTCTTGTTGCCCTGAAAATGCGTGGGGAGCGTGTCGAGGATATCGCCGCCGCCGCCAGCGTCATGCGCACCAAGGCCACCACCATTGACGCACCTGCCGGGGCGATGGATATTGTCGGCACCGGTGGTGATGGCATCGGCACCTACAATATCTCCACCGCCACCGCCTTTGTCGTTGCTGGCTGCGGCGTTCCTGTCGCCAAACATGGCAATCGGGCGATCTCCTCCAAAAGCGGGGCTGCCGATGTGCTGTCCTGCCTCGAGATCAACCTTGACTGCGAGATGCCGCTGGTTGAGCGCGCTCTTGCCGAGGCCGGGGTCTGTTTTCTGATGGCCCCGCGTCATCATGCGGCGATGCGCCATGTCGGGCCGGTGCGTGCCGATCTTGGCGTTCGCACCATCTTCAATCTGTTGGGGCCGCTTGCCAATCCGGCGCTGGTTCAGCGCATCATGGTCGGCGTCTTTGACCGCAAATGGTGCCGCCCCTTTGCCGAGGCGTTGGCCCAGCTTGGCACCACCCATGCCTGGGTTGTGCATGGCGCGGACGGCCTTGATGAGGTCACCACCACCGGCCCCACCCATGTCGCCGCCCTCGCCGATGGCCAGATCACCGAATTTACCATCCAGCCGTCCGATATCGGCCTTGAGGAAGTCAGCCTCGACGCTCTGCTGGGCGGCACACCAGTCGAAAATGCGGTGCATCTGCGCGCCCTTCTTGATGGTGCCACCGGCCCCTATCGTGATATTGTCGTCTTTAACGCTGCCGCCGCGCTTGTTGCCGGTGGGCATGCCACCTCGCTTGCCGATGGCGCCGCGATGGCGAAAACCTCGCTTGATGATGGCCGCGCCAGCGCCGCGCTTGCCGCGCTTGTGCGCATCACCAACACGCCGCTTGATACAGACGGCTTGATCCAGACAGAAAGGCCGGCTGATGACTGACATTCTGGCAAAGATCATCGCTGGCAAGCGTGATGAGGTCGTGGCCCTTACCCAGACAAGCAGCATGGCCGATCTTGACCGCGCGGCAAAGGCGGCCTCGCCCGTCCGTGGTTTTACCGCCGCCCTTGCCGCCGCTTCGGCCAGCGGTTACGGCCTGATTGCCGAGCTGAAAAAGGCCTCCCCCTCAAAAGGGTTGATCCGGGCTGATTTCACGCCTGAGGATCTGGCCGCCGCCTATGAGGCGGGTGGGGCCACCTGCCTGTCGGTGTTGACCGATGGCCCATGGTTTCAGGGGGCACCTGAATTTCTGGTGGCCGCGCGCGCCGCTGTCCGGCTGCCGGTTCTGCGCAAGGATTTTATCATTGATGTGGCACAAATCGCCGAATCCAGAGCCCTTGGCGCTGACTGCATCCTCCTGATCATGGCCGCGCTTGATGATGCGCGCGCTGCCGAGCTGGAGGCCTGCGCCCATGATTATGGCATGGATGTTCTGATCGAGGTGCATGACGCGGCCGAGCTGGAGCGTGCCTGCCGCCTCAAATCACCCTTGGTGGGGATCAATAACCGCAACCTCAAGACCATGGACATCTCGCTTGATGTGGGCGCGGCCATGCTCCCGCACCTTCCCGATGACCGCATTGCCATCGCCGAGAGCGGACTCTTTGCCCCGGCCGATCTTGCCCGCATGGCGCAATCTGGCGCACGCTGTTTCCTGATTGGTGAATCGCTGATGCGCGCCGATGATGTTGCCGCCGCCACAAGAACGATCCTCGCCAACCCGGTTGCCGCCAAACTGAAATGATCGACTGCACTGATCCCATCTGACAAGTGATCATCATTGCTGCTGAATGATCATTACCTTATCGCGGTGGCATGCTATCTTTGCCTGATACATAATATCTGCCAACCCAGACATTACGACCAGACATTACAACCAGACATTACGACCAGACAAAACGAGGAAAACTGAGGGAGATACCTGCCGATGGCCGACTTTACCCATTTTGACAGCGACGGTGCCGCCCATATGGTCAATGTCGGCGAAAAGCCGGTGACTGACCGTCGCGCCGTTGCCTGTGGCGAGATCACCATGCAGCCCGAAACCCTCGCCATGATCATTGATGTCACCGCGAAAAAGGGCGATGTCCTCCAGGTGGCGCGTCTTGGTGGCATCATGGGGGCCAAACAGACAGCCGCGCTGATCCCGCTCTGTCATCCGCTTGGCCTTGATCATGTCGCGCTTGACCTCACCCCCGATGCCAGCCTTCCGGGCATCCGCATCACCGCCACCTGTGCTGTTACCGGGCGCACCGGCATCGAGATGGAGGCAATGACCGCCGCCTCAATCGCCGCGCTGACCATCTATGACATGTGCAAGGCGGTTGACCGTTCGATGGTCATCACCAATATCCGGTTGACGCATAAATCGGGCGGCAAATCCGGTGAATTCAATGCCACCTGAATCCCCGTCCAAAACATCAATGCCACCTCTGCTTCCGGTTGATCAGGCTTTGGCCCGCATTCTTGAGGGATTGCCGCGCACCGCTATTGAACATCTGCCGCTGGAGCGCGCGCATGGCCGTATTCTGGCTGCGCCCCTGGCCTCGCGCCTGACCCTCCCCGAACAGGATGTCTCGGCGATGGATGGCTATGCGGTCAATGCTGCCGATTGCCATGCCCTCATATCTGCCGACAACAGCGAACAGGGGCAAATCACCCTCACCCGCATTGGTGAATCCGCCGCCGGCCATCCCTGGGCAGGCCGGCTTGGCAGCGGCGAGGCGGTGCGCATTTTCACCGGTGCGGTGGTGCCCGATGGGGCCGATACGATCATCCTGCAGGAAGATGTCACCGCCAGCGCCGAACAGGATGGCGCAAGCATCATCCTCACCGAGGCCCCGATCACCGGCCGCTTCATCCGGACTGCCGGGCTTGATGTCAAAGCTGGGACGCAGATATTGCCCGCCGGCACGCCGCTCTCGGCGCGCGCACTGGCGCTGGCGCTGTCCACCGGCCATGCTGAGGCCACTTTTTATGCGCGCCCCCGTGTTGGCATTCTGTCCACTGGGGATGAGCTGGTCAGCCCGGGTGAGACCCCCGGCCCCGGCCAGATCATTTCCTCGAACGCTGCCTATCTTGCTGCCTTCGTCGCTGCCTGCGGTGCCATTGCCGTGCCGCTTGGCATTGCGCGTGACCAGCCGGGCGCGATGCTTGCCAGCGTAAGAAGTGTAAGAGACGTAAGAAGTGCAAAAGAGACAAGAGATACACAGGATGTGCAGAGTGGACAGGGTGGGCAGGATGCGCACGCCACAAATGGCCCGCTTGATCTGATTGTCACCACCGGCGGTGCCTCGGTTGGTGTGCATGACCACATCGTCTCCGACCTCGAAGCCACCAACACCGAAACCGGCACCGAAACCGGCACGTCCCCCAAAAGCGCGCTTGATTTCTGGAAGATCGCGATGCGCCCGGG
>SHBC01000075.1 GCA_004213025.1 SAR116 cluster bacterium | reverse complement strand
TGTCGCCGGACTGCCAGGATTGTTTGTCTATAAGCTTGTCAATACGGCAGACAGCATGATCGGCTATCGCAATGCCCGCCATTTTGCCTTTGGCTGTGCGGCGGCACGGCTTGATGACGCGCTGAATATCGTGCCCGCACGGCTAACGGCCTTATTGATCTGCGGTGCTGCCGCGCTGCGTGGACGCGGTATCGCGGCGCTGCGGGCGATGATAAGGGATGGCCGTCATCACGCCTCGCCAAATGCCGGCTGGCCCGAGGCGGCGATGGCCGGGGCGTTGGATGTCTGGCTGGCCGGACCGCGCCGCTATGGCAACCGGGTGCGCCAGGCCCGCACGTTCAATGAGGGCGGCGCCGAGGCCGATGGCGGGGCGATCCTGCGCGCGCTGCGAAGACTGATTGCAGCGCAGATCCTGTTTGCGATGCTGATGCTGTCATTGGCCTTGGGTTTCTAGAGTCCGGCGATTTCGGCAAAGGCATCAAGGTCCAGATTCGCCGCCATATGCGCGGCAAGCTCGTCAAGAACCGCATCGACACGGCCGGCAAAACCAACCTCGCCAAAGCGGCCAGACCGCCCGCGACGCGCCGCCAGATCGGCAAGAAAGGCGCGCCGGAACCCGTCATCGGCGAAGATGCCGTGGACATAGGTTCCGATGACAAGCCCGTCCGCCGAAACCGCGCCATCCGGTCGCCCGTCAATGTCCAGCAGCGGCCTCGCGCAATCCGCGCCATCGGTACGCCCCATATGAATTTCGTAACCGGTCACGGTGGCATCAAAGATCGGCGCGTGGGCCGTCACACGGGCCAGTGTCTTGTCCGCCGCCAGCACGGTGTCCACGGCAAGATGGCCAAGGCCGGTGGTGGCGCCAGCGGCCCCCTCTATCCCCTGCGGATCGTCAACGGACCGGCCCAGCATCTGATAACCGCCGCACAGCCCCATCACCATGCCGCCGCGCCGCAGATGCGCCGCGATATCGATGTCCCAGCCCTGTTCGCGAAGAAACCCCAGATCGGCGATGGTTGATTTCGACCCCGGCAGCAGGACCATGTCACAATCGCCGGGGATTGGCTGGCCCGCCTCGACAAGTGTCAGCCGCACATCCGCCTCGCCTGCCAGCGGGTCGAGATCGTCGAAATTGGCAATCCGGCGCAGCACCGGCACCGCGATATGAACAGGCGCGTCCTCATGCGAGACGCCGGCCTTGCCGGCAATGTCGAGGATATCCTCGGCCGGCAGGAACCTGGCCGGCGCGAACCAGGGCAGAATGCCGAGGCCGGTCCAACCGGTCGCCGCCTCAATCATAGTCATGCCTTCGGCGAACAGCGAGGTATCGCCACGAAACTTGTTGATCAGAAAACCGCGAATCAGGTCCCGGTCGGCCGGGTCGAGAACCGCACCGGTGCCGACAAGGCTGGCGATTACACCGCCGCGGTCGATATCGCCGGCAATCACCACCGGAATGTCGGCGGCGGCGGCAAATCCCATATTGGCAATGTCACCGGCGCGAAGGTTGACCTCGGCCGGGCTTCCCGCGCCCTCGACAATCACCAGATCGGCATCGCGCCCGACCTTGTCAAAACTGTCAAGGACACGCGGCAGAAGCTCTGCCTTGTGTGTGCCATATTCACGCGCGCGCATACTGCCGAAACGCTGTCCCTGAACGATGACCTGCGAGCCGGTCTCGGTTTCAGGCTTCAACAATACCGGGTTCATATGGACGCTTGTCGGCGTCCGGCAGGCCAGCGCCTGCATCGCCTGAGCGCGGCCGATCTCGCCGCCATCAGCCGTAACAGCGGCGTTGTTCGACATGTTCTGCGGTTTGAACGGGCGCACCGACAGGCCGGCATTGGCGAAATGGCGGCACAGCCCGGCGACAAGCACCGACTTGCCGACATTCGAGCCGGCACCCTGAATCATGATAGCTGGGGGCATAATAGCTGGAGGCATGATTCGGGGTGGCCTTTAGAACTCGACGCCGATCTGCGCCTTGATTCCGGACCTGAAGGGATGTTTGACAAGGCTCATCTCGGTCACAAGGTCGGCAGCATCGATCAATGCCTCGGCGGCATTGCGGCCTGTCAGCACGACATGCGTCATCTCCGGCTTCTCGTCACGAAGAAAGGCAAGAACATCGTCCAGTTCGATATAGCCGTAACGAAGCGCGATATTGATCTCGTCGAGAAGCACCATGTGATAACGCGGATCGCGGATCATCTGTTTGGCCTTGTCCCAGGCGGCGCTGGCGGCGGCAATGTCGCGTTCACGGTCCTGCGTTTCCCAGGTGAACCCCTCACCCATGGTGTGGAAATCGCACAGCTCGGCGAAATGACCGGTGATCAGGTTGCGCTCACCGGTATCCATGCCGCCCTTGATGAACTGCACGACGCCGCAGGGAAGGCCATGCGCGATGCAGCGGAAAATCATTCCGAAGGCGGCCGATGATTTGCCCTTGCCCTTGCCCGTATGGACGATGATCAGGCCCTTCTCCTCGGTCTTTGTCGCCATGATCTTGTCACGCGCCTGTTTCTTGCGCGCCATCTTGGTGTTGTGGCGTTCGGAGTCGGATGGGGCGGAATTGGACGGAGTGGGATTGGACGGGGGGGTGTTGTCATTCGGGGCGGTCATGTCGGGGTCTCCTCGGTGCGGGCGCGAAGCTGGCCAAGATCAGATTGCACGCTGTTGCGACGCGGTGTCCATAGGCCGCGTTCGATCGCCTCGTCAAACCTGTCCAGCATATCCAGGTAGGCATCTTCATTCGCCGATGACAGGAATTCACGAACAGCTTCATCCTCTATATACGCCTCATAGAGCGCGCTGAAATGGTGTTCGGCCACCTGCCTTGTCGTGGCGGAGAAGGCAAACAGGTAATCAACTGTCGCCGCCATCTCGAACGCCCCCCTATAGCCATGGCGCATCGCCCCGGCGATCCATTTCGGGTTGCTCGCACGGCCCCGCACGACACGGCCGATTTCCTCGGACAGCGTGCGGATGACCGGGCGTTCGGCAAGTGAATGATCATTGTGATAGATCGGCACATCGCGCCCGGACAGATGCGATACCGCCGCCGAAAGTCCGCCGGCAAACTGGTAGTAATCATCGCTGTCGAGGATATCATGCTCGCGGTTGTCCTGATTGTGCAACACCGCATCCGAGGCGGCCAGCCTTGTCTCCAGCACTTCGCGCGCCGCGACGCCCTCGCTGTTCTCGCCATAGGCGTAACCCGACCAGACAAGAAACGCCTCGGCAAAGTCGCCGCGGTCCTGCCACAGCTTTTCATCGATCAAGGCCTGCAGCCCGGCACCATAGGCCCCCGGCATGGCGCTGAAGATGCGCAGCGTGCTCTGCCGCGCCGCCGCATCCGCGTCAAGCCCGTCCGCATGATAGCGCGCCGCATCCCGCCGCGATGCCGCCGCCAGCGGGTTCATCTCGTCAGGCTCGTCAAGCGCCGCCACGGCGCGCACGGCCCGGTCGAACAGCGTCATCTGCGCCGGGAAGGCGTCGCGGAAGAATCCAGAACAGCGAAGGCAGACATCGACACGCGGCCGGTCGAGACTGTCCAGCGGGATGATCTCGAACCCGGTAACGCGCCGCGAGGCGGCATCCCAGCTTGGCCGCACCCCCATCAGCGCCAGCGCCTGCGCCAGATCATCACCACCGGTGCGCATGTTCGAGGTGCCCCATGCGGACAGCACAATGGCGCGCGGCCAGTTGCCATGATCCATCAGATGCCGGTCGAGAAGCGCCTCGGCCGACGCCCATCCCAGCCGCCAGGCCACAGGGGTTGGCAGGGCGCGGCTGTCGATTGAAAAGAAATTGCGCCCGGTTGGCAGAACCTCGGGCCGGCCCCTTGTTGGCGCGCCGGATGCGCCGGAAGGCACGAACCTGCCGGCAAGGCCGCGGATCAGGCCGTCGGTCTCACGCGGGCCGCAGGCGGCAAGACGAGCCCGAATATCAACCAGCGCGGTATCGATGATGGCGGCGCTTGCCGGGCCGGGCGGCGGGCGCGATCCGGCCACCAGCGCCAGTGCCAGCCTGTCAAGACGCTCCACCGTATCGCCATGGCTTCGCCAGGGACTGTCGGACAGGTCAGACAGGCAGTCGGGCCGCGGCCCGGCCCAGACAAGACCCCGTTCCGAGGTCAGCGGGTCGAAAACATCCGCATCGCCAAGCGCCAGATCGCGCGCCAGCGCCCGGAGCAGCGAGGCATTTGTCCGCTCGCCATCACCGCGCGGCGTGCGCAGGATCTGCGTCAGCAACCCGTCAGCAAGATCACGCTCTGGCGAGGCGCCATAGATATGCAGCCCGTCGCGGATCTGCAGTTCTTTCAGGTCACACAGGTAATTATCCAGCTTCAGCAATCGTTCGCCCGGATCATCAGCATCATCAATACCGCAATCCTGCGCGATTCCGGCCCGCATAGCGGTGTCCAGGATATCGCCGAGAAGCGCGCCAGAGCGCGCCCGGTCCATGCCGGCGGCCTCGAAATATTCATCCATCTGGGCTTCCAGCTCGGCCATCACACCATGGCTGTCGGCCTGCGTCATCGGCGGTGTCAGGTGATCGAGAATGACCGCCGCGGTGCGGCGTTTGGCCTGCGCCCCCTCACCCGGGTCATTGACGATGAAGGGATAGAGATGCGGCATCGGGCCAAGCACGGCTTCAGGAAAACACGCCTCGCTGAGGGCCAGCGCCTTGCCAGGAAGCCATTCGAGATTCCCATGCTTGCCGAAATGCACAACGGCATGCGTGCCGCCAACCTCGCGAAGCCAGATATACAAGGCGAAGTAATTGTGCGGTGGCACGAGATCGGGCGAATGATAGGTCGATTTCGGGTCGATATTATAGCCCCGCGCCGGTTGAATGCCGACCATGACATGGCCATAGCGGCGCAGCGGCAGATGCAGGGTCTCGCCATCGCACATCGGGTCCGATGTTGGCGCGCCCCAGCGCGCGATCACGGCCTCACGGACCGGGGCCGGCAGGGCGGCGAAATGCTGTTCATAGATGGCGAGTGGCAGGGTAATTTCACTTTGCCGCCCCTGCCATCCTGCATTGGTCGGGCCGGCCTTCAGCTGCGCGATCAGGTCGGCGCTGTCCTCCGGCATGTCCCGCACGGCGTAGCCGGCATCGGCAAGCGCCTGCATCGCGGCAAATACACTTGCCGGGGTATCAAGCCCAACACCATTGGCGATCCTGCCATCACGGTTCGGGTAATTCGCCATGATCAGCGCAACCTTGCGATCGCCAGCCGCGGTCTGGCGAAGCCGCGCCCAGTTCGCCGCCAGACGCGCCGCAAAGCCAGCACGTTCGGGAACGGGTTCATAGGCGGTTGTCATCGCATGGGTGACAGGATGGCGCGTCGGCGGCCGCTTAAACCCGACAGCCCGCGTCAGCACCCGCCCGTCAAGTTCCGGCAGCGCCACATTCATCGCCAGATCGCGCGGCGTCAGGCCGGCGCTGGAGTCCCGCCAGTCATCCTTCAGGCTGGCTGACAGAACAAGCTGGAATACCGGCGCGTCGACGGCGCCAAACGGCCCCGCCGACCGCATCTCCGGCATGCCATCATCACCGCGCGACGGGTCGGATACGGCAAAGCTGGTCATGTTCAGGATTACATCCGCCTTTGCCTGGTGCAGCAGATCGGCAATGACAGCCGCCGAATCGCCGTCCTTGAGACTTGCCGAGAACAGCGGCAGCGGGTTCAGGCCGGCTTCGATGCAGGCCTCGATCATCGCATCAACCGGCGCCAGATCCGCCGCCTGCACCAAGGCGCGGTAGAAGACGATGGCCACAACCGGCGCGCCCTCACGCCAGCCGGCCTGCAGCGTCGCCAGATCGGGCGTCCGCTGCCCCGGCCAGTAGATGCCGGCCCGCAACAGCGGCATCGGCGGCGGCGCCAGATCGCTGCCGTCACAAAGGTC
>SHBC01000074.1 GCA_004213025.1 SAR116 cluster bacterium | reverse complement strand
CGGCGGTCGGTCCGCAGATCATCACCACGGCCCCGGCGGCGGTGGCACGCGCTATTTCAGAGTGGTCAGCCATACCGATCTGTGGTTTATCCTGTTCGCCTTGGCGCCGGAGACTTTCCGAGCCAGGGCAATTTGAGCCAAAAAAGGGGTCAGGCCAAGGTGCATCATTTCGCCGTTTTTTCAAGTTCCGAACGGCCCTGCCTTAGTGTCGAGGATGGGCTGGCATGTCTTGCCGCCGCCGAGATAAAGGCTGATGCGGCCAGCGCCAGATGGCTCGATGCCGACAGGGCCTGGGACATCCCCATCGCCGAATATGATGCTGGCACCCTGCCCCGGCTAAGGCAGCAGGCGGACGAAAGTGAAAGCGATATCAACATTCTGCCTGCCACTGGTCGTCGTAAGACGCTGCTGATCGCCGATATGGACAGCACCATCATCACATCCGAGTCCCTTGACGATATGGCACGAATCGCCGGCCTTGCCGAGGCGATCATCCCGATTACCGAACGCGCCATGCGCGGCGAGCTGGATTTCGCGGCGGCGCTGGATGAACGCGTGGCGCTTCTCCGCGGCCAGCCCGAAAGCCTGATCGAGCTGGCGCTGGCAGAGGCAGAACTGACCGGCGGCGCAGAGCTTGTTGTCAGGACAATGCGGGCGCATGGCGCCTCCTGTTATCTGGTCTCGGGCGGCTTCACCGCAATCACTGGCCCGGTGGCTGCGATGTGCGGCTTTCACGACCACCACGCGAATCTGCTTGAGGCGAAAGATGGCCGCCTGACCGGCACCGTTGCCAAGCCGGTCCTCGACCGGGATTCAAAGCTTGCCTTCCTTGACCATTATTGCGCCGCGCTTGGCATCGCCCGCGATGACGCCGTCTGTATTGGCGACGGGGCGAACGACCTTGCGATGCTGCAGGCCGCCGGACTTGGCGTGGCCTTGAAGGGAAAGCCGCTTCTTCGCGAGGCGGTGGCGGTGCAGCTCAACCACACCGATCTGACGGGGCTGCTCTATCTCCAGGGCTATGGCGAGGCGGAATTCGCCGGCAGTTGACCAATCACGAAGCCTTACAGAAAAGGGCCGGTCGAAGCCGGCCCTTTTTTATGTCTTTTATGTCGGGCTAGGCCATCATTCCTTGGCAAACCCGATCTGGATGAAGCGCTCACGCCCCTCGCTCTCGACAAGGAGGAGCACTCCGGCACGTCCGGCCTCGCGCGTCTCGGCAACCGATTTTCCAAGATCGGCGGCATCCTCGACACGGCGCTGGCCAAAGCGCTTTATGATGTCGCCAACCTGCAGCCCCTTGGCAGCGGCAGGGCCACCGTCAGCAACCTCTGTGACGACAACGCCGCGCATGTCGGCTTCAAGTCCAAGCTCAGCTGCCAGTTCGGCGGTCAGGTTCTCGACCGCAAAGCCAAGCTGGTCGAAGCTTTGCCCGTCGCCCGTGGCCTCGTCATTGACGATCCCGACAAGTTCGGCCTTCTCAAGCTCGCCAAGCGTAACCTGAACTTCTATGCTCTCGCCGTTGCGGACAACTTCAACCGGCACGGTCTTGCCGATTTCGGTTTCCGCGACGATCCGCGGCAGGTCACGCATCTTGTCGATCATCTTGCCGTCAAAGCTGACGATGACATCACCAGGTTCAAGGCCGGCAGCCTGTGCCGGGCTGTTCTCGTTCACCGTGCTGACAAGAGCGCCAGCGGCGTTATCAAGACCAAGCGAGTCGGCAATATCCGGGGTGACTTCCTGGATGAAGACACCAAGCCAGCCACGCCGTGTCGTGCCGAATTCGGCAAGCTGCGAGGTGACGCGCTTGGCAAGGTTTGACGAAATCGCAAATCCGATGCCGACCGAACCGCCACTCTGCGAGAAGATCGCTGTATTGATGCCGATCACCTCGCCCTCGGTATTAAACAGCGGGCCGCCGGAATTGCCACGGTTGATCGAGGCGTCCGTCTGGATGAAATCATCATAGGGGCCATTGCCGATATCGCGGCCGCGCGCCGAGACAATGCCCGCCGTGACGGTGCCGCCAAGACCGAACGGATTGCCGATGGCAAGCACCCAGTCACCAACGCGAAGGCTATCGGAGTCACCAAAGGGAACCGCAGTCAGCTCGGCATCGCCCGGATCGATCTTCAGAACGGCGATATCGGTTTTCTGGTCCTGGCCAAGAACCTTCGCCGTGAAGGATGTCTCATCGGCGAGGGTAACGGTGATTTCCTCGGCATTTTCGATCACGTGGAAGTTCGTGACCACGATGCCGGCATCATCGATGATGAAACCGGAGCCAAGCGAGGCCGCCCGCCGCTTGCGGTCATTGTCACCGAAATTCTTGAAGAAATCCTCGAATGGCGAGCCCGGCGGAAATTGCGGCATATCCGTAGGCGGGCCTTCATTCACAATAGTCGTCGTCGAGATATTCACGACGGCCGGTGACAGACGTTCGACCTGGTCCGCGAAACTGTCCGGACGGTCGGCAGCGCCAACCTCGAGCGTCATGAACATGATCGCCAGTCCGGCGAGGGCCGGCATCGGGCGAAGCATTTTCATCAACATGGGATCTGATCTCCTGTCAGAAAGGATTACGAAATAAGCTGCGGGAGCGCCCAGCGCTCCCGCGGTCTGCCATGATCAAAGACAAGCTCCGTGACCAAAAAATGGCAGAGTTTTGGTTATTTCTGTCCTGCGCCGCTCTTATCCATGAAGAAACGGAAGAAGCTGCTGTCGGGCGAAAGCACCATCGAGGTATCGTTCGCTCCCATCGACTTCCGGTAAGCCTCCATGGACCGGTAGAAGGCAAAGAACTCGGCATCCTGGCCGAAACTGTCGGCATAGATCTGAATTGCCTTGCCATCGCCGGTACCGCGAGTCTCCTGCGCCGTACGCTGAGCTTCGGACAGGATCACGGTCCTGGTCTTTTCGGCGTCGGCACGGATCTTCTGTGCCTCTTCCTCACCAGTCGCGCGGAATTCCTTGGCTTCACGCTCACGCTCGGACTTCATCCGGTTGAAGATGTTCTGGCTTGTCGCGGTCGGATAATCGGCACGCCGCAGGCGCACATCGATGATCTGGATACCAAGCGACGATACCGACGCGTTCACCTCTTCACCGATCGAGCGGACGATGTCATTCCGCTGACCGGTCAGGATCGAGGCCAGGGTCTCACGACCAAGTGCCCGGCGAACGGATGAATCGATGATCGCCTCGAGCCTGCCACGCGCGCCAAGCTCATTGCGGACTGTCTGGTAGAACAGCAGCGGATCCTCGATCCGCCAGCGAGCATAGGCATCGACCTGAAGACGTTTCTGGTCAGACAGGATCACCTCTTCGGCGTCCTGCGGGATCAGGCTGAGAACCCGCTTTTCGTAATAGGTGACGTCCTGGATGAACGGCAGCTTGAAGGCAAGGCCGGGCTCCTGGATGGTCCGCTTCGGCTCGCCAAACTGCAGCACCAGCGCCTGCTGGGTCTGGTTGACGGTGAACAGCGCGCTCGATGCCGCCGTGATGAGAAGGACGATCGCGACGATCGACACAAGACGAGTGGCACCCATGTCAGTTTCCTCCCGACGGCTTGTTCAGTTCGCGAAGCGGCAGATACGGCACAACACCGCTGCCACCGGCAGGCTCGTCGATGATGATCTTCTCGACATTGGAGAAAATCTCTTCAACGGTTTCGATATAGATGCGCTCTTTCGTGACATCGGGGTTCAACCTGTAGGCCTGATAGACCTGATCGAAACGCGATGCGTCACCCGCTGCGCGGTTCACCACCTCGGCTTCATAAGCCTCGGCCTCGGCGATAAGCTTTGCCGCCGCACCACGTGCCCGCGGCACGACGTCATTACGGAAAGCCTCGGCCTCGTTCTTCAGCCTGTCACGGTCCTGACGCGCCCGCTGCACCTCGTTGAAGGCGTCGATCACGTCGGATGGCGGGTCGACGGCCAGAAGCTGTACGTCGCGGACGCGCACGCCGGAGCCATATTCGTCAAGAAGCTCCTGAAGCTGCGCACGGGCCTGAACCTGAATATCCTGACGGCCTTCGGTCAGCGCCGTCTGGATCTGGGTGCGGCCAATGATCTCACGCATCACCGCCTCGGCAGCGACCTTGATCGTCTGATCGGGCTCGGCAAGGTTGAACAGATACTGGCCAGCGTCAGAGATTCGCCAGAAAACCACGAAGTCGATATCGACGATATTTTCATCGCCGGTGATCATCTGGCTTTCATCGGCGATATCGCGGCGCGACGAGCTGTTGCCGCTGACGTCGCGAAAGCCGACCTCGATCCGGTTGTCGCGCGTGACCTCGGGGGTCATCACGCTCTCGACCGGATAGGGAATGTGATAATGCAGCCCCGGCGCGGTGGTGCGAACCCACTCACCAAACCGCAGCACGACGCCCTGTTGCTGAGGATTGACGCGGTAAAAGCCCGTCATCGCCCAGATTGCGATGGCGATGATGACCAGCAAGGACATTGATTTTCCGCCAGACGGGACAAGCCTGTTAAGCGCCTCGCGCCCCTGCCGGACGACCTTGTCCAGATCCTGCTGCGAACCGCCGCCGCCGGAACCCCACGGGTTGCCGCCATTGCCGCCGCCGCTGCCGCCACTGCCGCCACCGCGACCTCCGCCGCCACCAGATCCGCCCCACGGGCCGCCCTGGTCGCCTCCACCCTGATTATTCCATGGCATGATGTGCCTACTCCATCGCCTTCGGTTTCAACATGGCGCCGATGCCCCACCTGTTGAGGGTGGCAGGCATCCGCACCTGAATCTGTTGGAGAGCTGCCGCCGATGGGCAATGATCCTGCTGTTGCAAAACCACCACGGACGGCTTATGTCACCCTCAAGTCATCCACATATTTGCACACAGGCTGGTGATTTCAAGCATGGCCAATGAATTGACAGACGCAATGATCTCGGCGGCACTCGCGACGGTGACGCCGCCCGGCAAGGATACCGATATTGTCACCGCTGGACAGGTTTCCGGCATCGTCATCAAGGACGGTCATGTCGGCTTCACGATCGAGATTGATCCTGCTGAAAAGGATCAGGCAGACGCCATCCGCACCGCCAGCGAAGGCGCGGTGAAGGCACTTGACGGGGTGCTGTCGGCGACCGCCATGCTGACCGCGCATCAGGCCGCCCCAAACCAGCCGAGCCAGCCATCACCGCAGCCTGGCGGCGGTGATGCCACCTCACGCGAACCGCTGAAACCGGCCGGCCATCTGATTGCTGTCGCCTCTGGCAAGGGCGGCGTTGGCAAATCAACCACCGCCATCAACCTTGCATTGGCCATCGCGGCCACCGGCCAGCGTGTCGGCATCCTTGATGCCGATATCTATGGCCCGTCCCTGCCACGTCTGATCGGCCAGAACCGCAAGCCGCAGAGTGACGGCAAGAAGATCGTCCCGATTGAGGCCTGGGGCCTGCAGACGATGTCGATCGGCTATCTTGTTGCCGAGGATGCGCCGACCATCTGGCGCGGCCCGATGGTGATGAGCGCGATCGAGCAGATGCTTCGCGACGTTGCCTGGGACAATCTGGATGTGCTGATCATCGACATGCCGCCCGGCACCGGCGATGCGCAGCTGACACTGTCGCAGCGGGCCGCCCTGTCAGGTGCGGTGATCGTCTCGACGCCGCAGGATCTGGCGCTGATCGATGCCCGCAAGGGACTGAACATGTTCCGCAAGGTCAATGTGCCGGTGCTTGGCATCATCGAGAATATGAGCCATTTCATCTGCCCGGACTGCGGTGGACGGCATGATGTGTTCGGCCATGGCGGCGCCGCCGCAGAGGCTGCGCGCATCGGCGCCCCCTTCCTTGGCGAGGTGCCGCTGGAAATGACGATCCGGGCCACCTCGGACGCCGGCACGCCGGTGGTCGCAAAGGACCCGGACGGCCCGCACGCCGCGCATTACCGCGCCATCGCCGACAAGGTGCTGGGCCAGCTCGCCGCCACACCGAAGGCCGGCCCGAAGATCGTCATGGACTGAATTGGCATG
>SHBC01000073.1 GCA_004213025.1 SAR116 cluster bacterium | reverse complement strand
GCGCCGGCGAGGCGACGGCGAACCCGACACAGATCGCGGTCGTTGCCATCATCGTCTGGATCAGCGGATAGGCACTGCCCGGCAACAGACCAACGACCGCCAGCACAGTTATGATCTGCCCGCAGAAAAGCAACACACCGCCAAGCCCCATCGCGCCGACCTCGCCGAATCTGGCGACTATGTGCCTGATCAGCACCGCCTGAACGATGACGATGCAGACGCCGATATAGGTGAACAGCCAGCCAGTCTCGCGGGCGCCAAAACCGAGATAGTCACGAAGCACCAATACGAACGACGCCTCGACCTGCGCAAAGGCAAGGTTCAGCACCATCGCGACGACGGCATAGAGCGCCAGCGGCGAGCGGACAAGCACCTCCACCCGCGTCATCAACCCCGCCTCCTCACCCTCCGGCACAAGTCGCCCGCCTGGCGGTGCCTTCAGGCGCAATGTCAGGACAAGTGCCAGCAGCGAAAATCCAGCAGCGAGGAGAAACGGAGCCTGATGAAGCGGCCCACTGCCAATATGGCTGAACAGACCGCCAAGCGCCGGTCCGGCGACAAATCCGACACCGATGGCGGCACCAAGCAGGCCCATATACTGGGCGCGTTTTTCATCCGTTGTGCGATCGGCGATCATCGCCTGGACGACCCCGGTATTGCCCGAGGCAAAGCCGGCAATGATCCGCGAGGCGAACATCGACAGGATATCGGTGGACAGCGCAAACCACAGATGCGCCGCCGCGCTGATCGCCAGTGACAGGAACAGGATCCGCCGCCGCCCATAATGGTCAGACAGCCTGCCGAGGATCGGGTTGGCCACGAACATCGCCAGCGCAAACGAGGCCAGAAGCATCGTCATCACGCTTGCCGGCAGGCCAAGCATCTCGATCACGGTGTAGGGAAGAACCGGAATCAGGGCACCGACACCGATGAAATTTATTCCCACTATGAGCAGGAGTACCGGCATCCTGGCCCCTTAATGGTCGTTAAATATACGATCCTGAAAGCGCGTTTTCGGTCACGGTCCCCGGATTTCGGGGAAACGCCGCCGTCATGAATATCTCTCGGCTTCGAAAATCTGCGTAAGGTCGCCGCCCCATGAGTCGCGATGCAGCCGCAGCAGCCGTTCCGCCGGCGTCTCGCCACTTGCGATGGCGTTGCGGAGCGGCGCCAGATATCCGGTCTCATCACCACCGCTGTCATCAATGCGGGCGCGGCGGCGCAGACCGGCCGATGCCATATCAACAAGCTTTGCCGCCAGATCGTGAACCTCCCTGCCGCCAAGCTGGCCGCGAAGACCGTCACGCGACACCGACAGCCGCGCCTCCATCACGTCATTGGCGTTCAGCGGTGCCGCCAGCGCCGCCGCTTCCTCCAGCGCCTGCTCGTCATACAGAAGCCCGACCCAGAAAGCCGGCAGGGCGCAGATATTGCCCCACGCGCCGCCATCGGCGCCGCGCATCTCAAGGAACCTCTTCAGCCGCACCTCCGGGAAGGCGGTGGTGATATGATCCTGGAAATCACCCATGCTTGGCATCTGGCCCTCGAAACCGGTCAGCATGCCGTCCATGAAGTCCCGGAATGACCGGCCGGCAACGTCGATGTAATCATCGCCGCGATGCAGGAAATACATCGGCACATCAAGAATATAGTCAATCCACTGTTCATAGCCGAAATAGTCATCAAAAACACATGCCGGCACACCGCTGCGGGCGGCGTCGGTATCGGTCCAGGCCTGCGCCCGTGTCGACAGCCAGCCAGATGGGGCGCCATCCTTGAAGGGTGAATTCGCGAACAGGGCCGTTGCCACCGGCTGCAGCGCCAGCGACGTGCGGAACTTGCGCCGCATATCGGCCTCGTCGGAAAAATCGAGATTCACCTGCACCGTGCAGGTGCGCAGCATCATATCGAGGCCAAGCGTGCCGACCTTTGGCATGTGGCGGCTCATGATGCGGTACCGCCCTTTTGGCATGAAGCTGATATCCTCGCGCCGCGCCGTCGGATGATAGCCGATGCCAAGCATGCCGATATCGAGCGGTGACGCCGCCGCCTTCATATGCCGCAGATGGCGGCCGGTCTCGTTGCAGGTCTGGTGGATATCGTCCAGCGGCGCCCCTGACAGCTCAAGCTGGCCGCCGGGCTCAAGCGACACGGCGCCACCATCGGCATCGGTGATGCCGATGATATTGCCCTTTTCCATGATCGGTTCGGCGTCCGGCCCAAGTTCGGTCAGCAACCGTTCAAGCAGCGCGCCGATGCCGGACTCGCCCTCATAGGCGACCGGCGCAAGATTATGCCGGTGGAAGAGGAATTTTTCATGCTCGGTGCCGATCTTCTGATCGCTGACAGGCGTTTCGCCGCCGGCAATCCAGGCGATCATCTGCCCGACATCTACGGGATCGTCGTGGTGGTCGTGCGTCAAGGCCGGTCCGTCCCTTGCTTGATGCCCCGCGAATTGCGGCCCGGGGCGTCGGGGTGGTGATGGAAGGCAGGCTGGGCCGGTTTCAGGGCACCTGGCATCAGCCCCAGTCTCCACACACCGATTGAAAACAGGCAAGGGCCGCAATGGCCGCCGTATCGGCGCGCAATATGCGCGGGCCAAGCGAAAGTTTCAAACTATTTTGACGATCAGAAATCATCGCCCGTTCAGAGTCGGAAAATCCGCCCTCGGGGCCGATCAGCAACGCCGCGCGCGAAATCGGCGCCGCCGCGGTCAGAACGCGGACGGCGTTCATGTCGGCATCACCGGCGCTGGCCTCGTCGCAGAAGATGATGTGCCGGTCCGTCTCGCAGCTGTCGAGTGCCGCCGCAAGGTCGGTAAATGGCATGGTCTCGGCTATATCGAGCCGTTCGGTCTGCTCGGCCGCCTCGATGGCGTTGGCCAGCATGCGATCATCATTCACCCGCGATATCTGGCAATGTTCGGTGCGGACCGGCCAGATGCGACTGCATCCCATCTCGGACGCTTTCTGCGCGATGAAATCAAGCCGCGCCTTCTTCACCGGTGCGAAAAGCAGCCACAGATCGGGGCTGGATGTCTGCGCGCGCGTCACCTGCCGTATGACAAGCTGGCATTCACGCCGGCCCTCACGTCGAATCTCGGCCTGCCATTCGCCGTCACGGCCATTGAAGACAAGCACTCTCTCGCCATCCCGGCAGCGCATCACATTCAGCAAATAATGCTGCTGCTCTTTCGATGGCTGGATGGAGGTTTCGGCGGCAAGTTCATCGGCGACGAACAGTCGGGCGCTGGCGGCTGGTGCGGTCATCTGGCACATTTAGGGCGCACCGCGCCGCTTTGCAAGCCAACCACCGCCAAGCCTGCCATCGCCATGTTGGCCGGCTGTACGTAAAAGGCAAACTGCGCTAATGGTGGTCCACATGAAAGACACCGCCAAATCCACATCATCAGGAGATGCCAGATCAGGCGATGCCGCGCCGCGCCGGCATACCGACATCGACCCGCGCGGGTGGTGGCGCCGGCTGCCGCGCCCGTTTCATCCCTACATCCTGCTGGCCAGATTTGACCGGCCTATCGGGTGGTGGCTGTTGTTGCTACCAGGATGGTGGATCATTCCGGCCACCGCCAGCGGGACCGGCAGGATGGTCGAGTTGATGATGCTGTTTCTGGTCGGCGCGGTGACGACTCGCGCCGCCGGCTGTGTGATCAATGATCTGTGGGACCGGCGGCTCGACCAGAGGGTCGAGCGCACCGCCGGCCGGCCGCTGGCCGCCGGCACCGTCGGAATCGCCGCCGCATTCGGCTTTCTGGCGCTGCTTGGCCTTCTGGGGCTGGCGGTTCTTGTGCGCCTTCCCCTTGGCGCGATCCTGACCGGTATCGCCGCGCTTCCCCTGGTCATCCTCTATCCGCTTGCCAAACGGGTGACCTGGTGGCCGCAGGCGGTGCTTGGCCTGACCTTTTCATGGGGGGTGCCGCTTGGCTGGGCGGCGGCGGCCGAGATCGAGGCAGCTATCGCATTTCCGCCGGCGGCCCTGCTGGCTGTCTATGCCGGCAGCGTGGCCTGGGTCTTCGGCTATGACACGATCTATGCTGTTCAGGATATGGCCGATGACCGCATCGCCGGGGTCAAATCATCGGCATTGGGGCTTGGCAGACATCTGAAAGCCGGCGTTTCGGTGGCCTATGCCCTTGCCATTCTCGGGCTTGGTGGCGGGTTCTGGATGTTGATCGGGCCGGGACCATGGCTTGGCGGGCTGGCGGTGATGGCGATCCATCTTCGCTGGCAGATACGTCGGCTGAAGGCGGATGATCCGGCCGGCGCATTGCGGCTGTTCCAGTCGAACCGCGATGCCGGGCTGATCCTGACGGCCGGCCTGGTGCTGACGCATCTGGCCAGCTGATATCTACAGACGCGCGGGCTGGTGCTGCCACATCTCGCCAGCTGAGATCTACAGAAAGGCGGCGATATCATCCGCCTCGACGCGCTGCACCTTCCAGGGGCCGGCGGCATGTATGGCGCGGTCATTGAGACGCCTGTTCACCATCAGGCGGCAATCCTTGTCACCCGTCACCCGGCCGATGAAGCTGTCACGATCCGGCCCGAGACCGAGTGCAGGTTCAACACCGGCGATGAAGGCCTGCACCAGCGCCGCCGCCGAATCCTGTGCCAGCGTCGGGAACTGGCGGTTGCGCGCCGGAATACGGCTCAGCCCGCCAGGCTGACCGGCACCAAGATCGAGAACACCGCTTCGCGCGCTGTAGCCGAAGACAGGCTGCGCCGCCGCGACAATATCGCCGCCAGCGGTAGGCACCGGTAGATGCGTCACCGTGCCGGTCAGCATCCGCACATAGTCATAGGCGACGCCAACCGCCTCTGTGCGGTGCATGATCGCCAGCTGCGAGTCATCCAGCCAGGCAACATTCAGCATCACATCGGTGCCGCGGGACGGAAAGGCGGTGCAGGACACGGCGCCGTAATAGCTGACCGTCGCGGCATGGACGATATCGCAATCATGAAGGATGGCCGGCGTCACCGGAACAATGGCACCATCACCAAACTTGCGATGCAGCTGTATCGGGGCCCGGTTTGATCCGACCGACAGCACCGCCGTACGGCCGGCAAGCAGTGCCGGATCATCAAGCGCGGTCAGGCGGCCTGCCTTCAGGACAAAGGCCCCCTCGGGCGCGGCATAGGGATAGTCGGCGGCGCGCTGCGCGTCCGACTGCGCGGCAAGATAGACAGAATCATCAAGCGGCGCGGTCATGATGGCCCCGTCAGACTGTCAGGCCAGTGACATTCAGGCCAGTGACATTCAGGCCAGTCGTTTCATCAAAGCCAAGCGCGATATTCATATTCTGCACCGCCGCGCCCGACGCCCCCTTGCCGAGGTTGTCGAGCCGCGCCGTCAGCCAGAACTGGCTGGCATCCTTATTCGCAAAAACAAACATCTCGAGATGGTCACTGCCGGCAAGCGCCGAGGCATCAAGCATCAGCGCCGCTGTGTCCGGGTCACCCGCACGTGCCGCCCCCATACGCACAAATTGCGTACCCTCATAATGCGCTGCCAGAACGTCATAGAGGTCGGCAGGCGACACGGATCTTGAAAGCTGCGCCGCATGGAGTGGCAGATGCACCAGCATGCCAGCATAAAAAGACCCGACCGACGGCATGAAGATCGGCGGTGTCGTCAGGCCGGCATAATGCGCCATCTCGGGAAGATGCTTGTGCGCCATCGCCAGGCCATAGGCGCCATGTGGCGGCAGATCGCCAGCCTCGTGCCGCGCAATCATGCCCTTGCCGCCACCGCTATAGCCGGAGACCGCCGGCACAGTCAGCGCCGCGTCGGCAGGCAGCAGCCCGGCATCGACCAGCGGGCGTGCCAGCGCCAGAAACCCTGTTGGATAGCACCCCGGATTGCTGATCTGGCGTGCACCGACAATCTTTGCGCGGGTATCTGCCGAAAGTTCGGCAAACCCATAGGCCCAGCCATCAGCTGTCCGGTGCGCCGACGAGGCGTCGATCACCCGCGCGTCAACCTCGGCTGCCATGGCGGCCGATTCGC
>SHBC01000072.1 GCA_004213025.1 SAR116 cluster bacterium | reverse complement strand
CGCCGATCGCGATGGATGAAGGTCTTCGCTTCGCCATCCGCGAGGGCGGACGTACCGTCGGCGCCGGCGTCGTCGCCTCGATCGTGAAATAGCCAGGGATATATAGGGAGGGGCGTTCGGCGCCCCTCTTTATCTTAGTTAAAAGGGAAAGCAGTCATGGAAACCCAGAACATTCGTATCCGGTTGAAGGCGTTTGATCATCGTATCCTCGACCAGTCGACGAACGAGATCGTCAACACAGCCAAGCGCACCGGTGCCGAAGTACGGGGTCCGATCCCGCTGCCGACCAATATCCGGCGCATGACGGTGCTGCGCTCGCCGCACATCGACAAGAAAAGCCGGGAACAGTTCGAGATGCGGACGCACAAGCGTCTGCTGGATATCGTTGATCCGACTCCGCAGACGGTGGACGCGCTGATGAAGCTCGATCTCGCCGCCGGCGTTGATGTCGAGATCAAGCTCTAGGAAGGGGCAGGACCAATGCGTAGCGGAGTTATCGCCCGCAAGCTGGGCATGACACGGGTGTTCAATGACGCCGGTCGTCACGTTCCGGTGACGGTGGTTAAGATGGACGACGTCCAGGTTGTTTCGGTTCGCACCGGCGAGCGCGACGGGTATTCCGCCGTGCAGCTTGGTGCCGGCGCCGCCAAGGCAAAGAACGTGTCGAAGGCGATGCGTGGCCATTTTGCCAAGGCCAATGTGCTGCCAAAATCGAAGGTTGCCGAGTTTCGGGTTGCCGAGGATGCGGTCATCGAGGTCGGCGCCACAATTGCGCCAAGCCACTTTGTCGCCGGCCAGAAGGTCGATGTTGTCGGCACCACCCAGGGTAAGGGTTTTGCCGGCGCGATGAAGCGTCACAATTTCGGTGGTTTGCGTGCCTCGCACGGTGTATCGGTTTCGCACCGTTCGCACGGTTCGACCGGCCAGTGTCAGGAACCCGGCAAGGTGTTCAAGGGCAAGAAGATGGCTGGCCATATGGGCGCTGCCCGCAACACCACCCAGAATATCGAGGTTGTCGCGGTTGATGATGAGGAAGGCGTCGTGCTGCTGCAGGGCGCTGTACCCGGTCCGAAGGGCGGCTGGGTGCTGATCAGCGACGCGGTCAAGGTTGCGCTTCCTGAAGGTGTGCCGTTCCCGGCCGGTCTGGTGTCCGACGCTGCCGCTGCGGCGCCAGCCGAGGAAGAGGCCCCTGCGGAAGAGGCTGCCGCCGATGAAGCCGCCACCGAGGAAACCGTGGCTGAGGCGGATGCGCCGGCAGACGACGCCGCGGCAGATGGGGGTAAGAACGATGAAAGTTAAGGTGACAACGCTGGACAGCAAGGCCGCGGGTGACATCACGCTGGCTGACGAGGTGTTCGGGATCAGCCCGCGCGCCGATATCGTCGCCCGTGTTGTCAACTGGCAGCTTGCCAAGCGCCGCGCCGGCACCCACAAGGTCAAGGGCCGTGGTGAAATCACCACCACAACAGCCAAGATGTATCGCCAGAAGGGCACCGGTCGTGCCCGTCACGGTGCGGCCTCGGTCGTCCAGTTTCGCGGCGGTGGTGTCGTTCATGGTCCGGTTGTTCGCGATCACGGCCACTCGCTTCCAAAGAAGGTCCGCCAGCTTGGTCTGAAGTCGGCGCTGTCCTCGAAGGCTGCCGACGGCAAGATCATCGTGGTTGACGAGTTGAAGTCCGGCGGCAAGAACGGCGCCAAGACGGCCGCTCTGAAGGCGAAGCTTGCCAAGCTCGGTGCCGAGAACGCGCTGTTCATCGGCGGTACCGAGCTTGATGACAATTTCGTCAAGGCGGCGAGCAACCTTCCTTTTGTCGATGTCCTGCCGCAGCAGGGGATCAACGTTTACGACATCCTGCGCCGCGATGTGCTGGTCCTGTCCAAGGACGCCGCGGCCCATCTTGAGGAGCGTCTGAAATGAGTGTGCGTCCGCGCAAGCCGGCAAAGGTCGTGATGAGCAAGGCTGCCGCCTACGACACCATCCTGCGCCCGATCATCACCGAGAAGGCAACCATGGCCAATGAAAATGGCCAGGTTACCTTTGCCGTGCCGCTGTCGGCCACGAAGCCGGAGATCAAGGCGGCGGTTGAGATGCTGTTCGATGTTCAGGTCACCGCCGTGAACACGATCCTTCTCAAGGGCAAGGCAAAGATGTTTCGGGGCCGTCCGGGCCGTCGCTCGGATACCAAGAAGGCCATGGTTACCCTCGCCGAGGGCCAGACCATCGACCTGATGGGAGTGTAAAACGATGGCATTGAAGAAGTTCAACCCGACCACCCCCGGCCAGCGTAATCTGGTCCTGGTCGACAAGGGCGACCTCTATAAGGGCAAGCCGGTCAAGAAGCTGACGGAAGGCCTGACGAAGTCGGGTGGCCGTAACAATTCCGGCCATGTCACTTCCTGGCATCGTGGTGGCGGGCACAAGCGCCGCTATCGCATGATCGATTTCAAGCGTACCAAGACCGGTATGATGGCGACTGTCGAACGGCTGGAATATGATCCGAACCGCACCGCCTTCATCGCGCTGATCACCTATGAAGATGGCGAGCAGAGCTACATTCTGGCGCCGCAGCGTCTGGCGGTTGGTGACAAGGTGATGTCCGGCACCGGTGCCGACATCAAGCCTGGCAACGCACTGCCGCTGTCCAGCATCCCGGTCGGCACGCTGGTCCATAATGTCGAGCTGAAGCCTGCCAAGGGCGGCCAGCTGGCGCGTTCCGCTGGCACCTATGTTCAGCTCGTCGGCCGTGATCGTGGCTACGCCATTCTGCGTCTCGCCTCTGGCGAGGTACGCCTTGTTCGCGGTGAGTGCATGGCGTCAATCGGTGCCGTGTCGAACCCGGACCAGCAGAATATCAAGATCGGCAAGGCCGGTCGCAGCCGCTGGCTTGGCAAGCGCCCGCATGTTCGCGGTGTCGTCATGAACCCGATCGACCACCCGCATGGTGGTGGTGAGGGCCGGACCTCCGGTGGTCGCCATCCGGTGACCCCATGGGGTAAGCCGACCAAGGGCAAGCGCACTCGTTCCAACAAGAAGACGGACCGCCTGATTATGCGGCGCCGCAAGCCATAAGGGACTGAAATCATGGCACGTTCTGTTTGGAAAGGTCCGTTCGTTGACGGGTATCTGCTGAAGAAGGCAGACAAGGTCCGCGAATCCGGCCGCAGCGAGGTCATCAAGACCTGGTCGCGCCGTTCGACCATTCTGCCGCAATTCGTTGGACTGACCTTTGGTGTCCACAATGGCAATAAATTCATCCCGGTGTCGATCAGCGAAGATATGGTTGGTCACAAACTCGGTGAATTCGCCCCGACCCGCACCTATTACGGGCACGCGGCGGACAAGAAGTCGAAGCGTTAGAGGGTTTCATGGGCAAGCAATCTAAACCAAGAGCTCTGGCAGACAGCGAGGCAAAGTCGGTTGTTCGCAACATCCGCGTCAGCCCGCAGAAGCTGAATCTCGTCGCCGCGATGATCCGCGGCATGGATGTCGAAAAGGCGCTGGCGACGCTGTCCTTCTCGCGCCGCCGGATTGCCGGCGATGTGAAGAAGGCGCTGCAGTCGGCCATCGCCAATGCCGAGAACAACCATTCGCTGGATGTTGACCGGCTGTTCGTCAAGGAAGCCCATGTTGGCAAGGCGATCGTCATGAAGCGTTTCAAGGCGCGGGCCCGTGGACGCGGTGCCCGTATCCTGAAGCCGTTTTCGCACCTGACCATCGTTGTCGGTGAAAAGGGAGACCAGTAGATGGGTCAGAAAGTCAAACCTATCGGCCTTCGGGTTGGTATCAACCGTACCTGGGACTCGCGCTGGTATGCAGACCGCAACTATGGTGAGCTGCTGCACAAGGATATCGAGCTTCGCAGCTATCTGATGGACCGGCTGAAGCAGGCCGCCATCAGCCGTGTCGTGATCGAACGTCCGGCAGGCCGCGCCCGCGTCACCATCCATGCCGGTCGCCCCGGCCTGATCATCGGCAAAAAGGGCCAGGACATCGAGCGCCTGCGCGCCGACCTGTCAAAGCGTGTCGGCAGCGAGGTCAGCCTTAACATCGTCGAGGTCCGCAAGCCCGAGATTGACGCCAAGCTGATTGCCGAGAACATCGCGCAGCAGCTGGAGCGCCGTGTCGGTTTCCGCCGCGCCATGAAGCGCGCCGTGCAATCTGCGATGCGTCTTGGCGCGCAGGGTGTGCGGATCAACTGCGCCGGCCGTCTTGGCGGCGCCGAGATCGCCCGTACCGAATGGTATCGCGAAGGTCGTGTGCCGCTGCATACGCTCCGCGCCGAGGTTGATTATGGCGAAGGCTCAGCCTTCACCACCTACGGGGTATGCGGAATCAAGGTATGGGTCTTCAAGGGTGAAGTCATGGCCCATGATCCGATGGCACAGGACAAGCGGCTTGCTGAACAGCAATCCGGTCCAGCGCCGCGGGCCAACGGTTAATCGAGAGGAGTTGGGTAGATGCTCTCGCCGAAGAGAACCAAGTTCCGGAAGGCCCATAAGGGCCGCATCCATGGCAATGCCAAGGGCGGAACGCAGCTGAATTTCGGGGCTTACGGTCTGAAGGCCGTGACGCCGGAGCGGGTGACCGCTCGCCAGATCGAAGCCGCGCGTCGTGCCATCACACGCCACCTGCGCCGTGCCGGTCGTGTCTGGATCCGGATTTTTCCTGATGTGCCTGTTTCGTCCAAGCCCGCCGAAGTTCGTATGGGTAAGGGTAAGGGTTCGCCCGAATTCTGGGTGGCCAGAGTGAAGCCCGGCCGCATCATGTTCGAAATTGACGGTGTTCCGTGGGAGCTTGCCAAGGAGGCGCTGACGCTGGCGTCTGCCAAGCTGCCGCTCGACACGCGTATCGTTCGCCGCCTCGGCGATACTGATTAAGGGAGAGTCTGATGGCAACCGTTAAGGCCGAAGACCTTCGCGCCAAGACAGCCGACGAGCTGAAGGACCAGCTGGTGGATCTGAAGAAAGAGCAGTTCAACCTGCGCTTCCAGACAGCCGGTGGTCAGAACGAGAACCCGGCGCGTGCGCGTATCGTCCGCCGCGAAATTGCGCGCATCATGACCGTTCTTGGCGAAAAAGCCAGTCCGGCTGGTGCGGCACAGTAAGGAAGACAAGTTATGCCGAAGCGTATCATGCAGGGCACGGTCGTCAGCGATAAGACCGACAAGACGGTAACCGTTCTTGTCGAGCGCAGGATCATGCATCCGGTCTACAAGAAGTTCATCACCAAGTCGAAGAAGTTTGCGGCACATGATGCCGAGAACCGCTGCAAGCAGGGTGACACAGTACGTATCCGCGAGTGCGCGCCGATTTCGAAGTCGAAGAACTACGAAGTCATCTACGAAGACGCCGCCGCGAACTGAGGGAGATCAAGATGATCCAGATGCAGTCCAATCTTGAGGTTGCCGACAACTCGGGCGCCCGCCGTGTGCAGTGCATCAAGGTGCTTGGCGGGTCCGGCCGCAAGGTTGCCGGTGTTGGCGATGTCATCGTCGTATCGGTGAAAGAAGCCATTCCGCGCGGCAAGGTGAAGAAGGGTGACGTGCATCGCGCTGTCATCGTCCGCACCGCCAAGGAAATCCGCCGCCCCGACGGCAGCGCCATCCGGTTCGACCGCAATGCCGCGGTTCTGCTGAACAAGCAGGATGAGCCGATCGGCACGCGTATTTTCGGGCCGGTCACGCGTGAGCTGCGCAGCCGGAAATTCATGAAGATCGTTTCGCTGGCACCGGAGGTGCTGTAATGGCCGAGAAGTTCAAGATCAAGAAAGGCGACCAGGTCGTCGTGACAACGGGCCGTGACAAGGGCCGTCGTGGCGAGGTGATCGAAGTGCGCCGGACCGAGAACCGGGTTCTGGTTCAGGGGTGCAACATCGTCAAGCGGCATACCCGCGCGACGCAGACCAACCCCGGCGGCATTATCAACAAGGAAGCCCCGCTTCATATTTCGAATGTTTCCCTGATCGATCCCGACAGTGGCCAGGCCACGCGCGTCGGCTATGAGGTCAAGGATGGCAAGAAGATCCGGATCGCCCGTCGGTCCGGG
>SHBC01000071.1 GCA_004213025.1 SAR116 cluster bacterium | reverse complement strand
GTCATGGAACCGCATGTCGATCATGAAATGAAACCCGGCCCCGGAATGGCCGATGATGCCGATCTTCTGGCCTATGCGCGGGCCACCGGCGTGACGCTGTATCACCCGGTATCAACCTGCCGCATGGGCCCGGACCCGGCGCGAGGCGATGTTGTCGACCCGCGGCTGTGCGTTCATGGGGTTGCGGGGCTGCGGGTTGTCGATGCCTCGATCATGCCGGCGCTTGTTTCCGGCAACACCAACGCGCCGACGATCATGATTGCCGAAAAGGCCGCGCAGATGATCCGCGAGGACAGCGCCGGCTAGCCGTCATCCCCGGCAAGGTCGAGCGACATGATCAGATCATCGACATTCAGATTGTCGCCGATGGCGACTTCGATCGAACGGACCGTGCCGCCCGCCTCTGATGACAGGACGTTCTCCATCTTCATCGCCTCGATGATGGCGACATCCTGACCCTTGCGGATTTCGTCACCGACCGCCACCAGCAGTTTGGTGATCTGCCCCGGCATTGGCGCCGTGATTTCATCGGCACCGGCGCCCTCATCCGGCGCCGGCATATGGTCAAGCATCGGCGCAAAGCGCGCCGGCAGCACCGTCAGCGCCAGCCTTGCCGCACCGCGCATCAGGGTGATGCGATGGCCGGACTGACGGATCTGCACGGCAACGGGATCTTCATTGATCGTCCCGTCAAACAGATGCACCGGGCTGCGGATGCGCCCCGATATGACGATTGTCTTGCCGTCGACAACAAGCTTTGCGGCAATGTCGGTCAGTTTCACCACCTCGACCATCATCCGGCGGCCTGTCTGGTCGATGACCACGAATTCACGGCCCGGCGTCGCAAAATGCCTGTCTTCGTCCTGCAGCGCGGCAATCGCCGCGCCAAGCCCGGTCAGGCCAAGTGCCGCCACATCGTCGGGTGGTCCGGCCATGAAATCGCCATCGAATTCGGTGGCGATAAAGCCGGTTGTCAGATCGCCGCTCCTGAAGGCGTCATTCTCCAGCACCGCGGCAAGGAACTGCCGGTTGCTGGCGATGCCATCAATCTCGTAATGATCAAGCGCCAGATGCAGCCTGGTGATGGCGGCATCGCGGGTCGGCGCATGCGCCACCAGCTTGGCGATCATCGGGTCGTAATACATCGAGATTTCGCCGCCCTCCTCGACCCCGGAATCAACCCGTACACTCTCCCCGCGCGGTTCGCGATAGCGGATCAGCTGGCCGATCGAGGGCAGGAAGCCACGCGCCGGATCCTCGGCATAGACACGCGCCTCGATGGCCCAGCCATCGGCAACGATATCGTCCTGCGAGAAGGACAGCTTTTCGCCGGCGGCGACGCGGATCATCTGTTCGACAAGATCGAGCCCGTAAACCATTTCGGTCACCGGATGTTCGACCTGAAGACGCGTATTCATCTCGAGGAAATAGAAATCCTGATCGGCGCCGACGATAAATTCCACCGTGCCTGCCGAGCGGTAATCAACAGACCGTGCCAGATCGACGGCCTGCTGCCCCATCGCGGCGCGGGTCTCGGGCGAGATGAAGGGGCTTGGCGCTTCTTCGATGACCTTCTGGTGGCGGCGCTGGATCGAACATTCGCGCTCGCCGACATAGACCACATTGCCGTGCTGGTCGGCCAGAAGCTGGATCTCGATATGCCGCGGCTGGACGACGAATTTCTCTATGAAGACACGAGAATCACCAAACGCCGTCTGCGCTTCGCTCATCGCGGCGCGCATGCCGTCCGGCAGATCATCGGCGCTTTCAATGACGCGCATGCCCTTGCCGCCGCCGCCCGCCGATGCCTTGACCATCACCGGATAGCCGATCTCAGCCGCGGCCTTGAGGGCGGTTTCGACATCCTCGACCGCGCCGGGGGTGCCGGGAACGATCGACACGCCGGCCGATTGTGCCAGCGCCTTTGATTCAATCTTGTCGCCCATCACCGCAATGGCCTTTGTCGCCGGCCCGATGAAGGCGATCCCGGCAGCCTCAACCGCCGTCACAAAGCCGGCGTTTTCCGACAGGAAGCCGAACCCCGGATGAATGGCCTTGGCACCTGTCTGCTGCGCCGCCTCGATGATCCGGTCGGCACGAAGATAGCTGTCGGCGGACGCGGCACCGCCGATATGAACCGCCTCGTCCGCCATGGTGACATGCGGGGTGCCGGCATCGGCATCGGAATAGACAGCGACGGTGGCAATGCCCATTTTCCTGGCCGTGCGTATGATCCGGCAGGCGATTTCGCCACGATTGGCAATCAGGATCTTATCGAACATGGTATCGGGCCCCGGCGGAATGCTGCGGATCAGAGTGGTAGATTGTCATGCTTGCGTGCCGGGTTTTCCAGCTGCTTGTCAGCCAGCATGGCCAGCGCCCGTGCGATGCGGCGGCGGGAATTTCGCGGCATGATGATGTCATCGAGATAACCGCGCCCGGCGGCGACAAACGGGTTGGCGAACTTCTCGCGATACTCGTCGGTCTTGGCGGCAAGCTTGTCTGGGTCCTTGGCATCCTCGCGGAAAATGATCCGCGCCGCGCCTTCCGGCCCCATCACCGCGATCTCGGCGCTTGGCCAGGCATAGTTCACATCGCCGCGAAGATGTTTCGAGGCCATCACGTCATAGGCACCGCCATAGGCCTTGCGGGTGATCAGCGTGACCTTCGGCACCGTTGCCTCGGCATAGGCGAACAGCAGCTTTGCGCCGTTCGAGATGATGCCGCCTGTTTCCTGCGCCAGACCCGGCATGAATCCCGGCACATCGACAAGCGTGACAAGCGGGATATTGAACGCATCGCAGAACCGCACAAACCGTGCCGCCTTGCGCGAGGCGTTGATGTCAAGGCAGCCGGCAAGCACCATCGGCTGGTTGCCGACTATGCCCACCGTCTTGCCGTCTATGCGGCCAAAGCCACAGATGATATTGCCGGCGTAATTCGTGTGTATTTCGAAGAATTCGCCGTTATCGACGATCTGCAACACCACCTGGCGCATGTCATAGGGCATGTTGGCGTTCGCCGGAATGATCTGGTCAAGCACCGCCGAGGGACGGTCGATCGGGTCATGACAGGGGATCACCGGCGCCCCTTCACGGTTCGAAAGCGGCAGGAAGGACATCAGCGCCCGCGTCTGCATCAGCATTTCAACGTCATTCTCGAAGGCGCCATGCGCAACGCCCGAAACGCGGCTGTGCATCTTCGCGCCACCAAGTTCCTCGGCCGTCAGATCTTCATGGGTGACGGTTTTCACCACATCAGGCCCGGTGACGAACATGTAGCTCGACCCTTCGACCATGAAGATGAAATCGGTGATGGCCGGCGAATAGACGGCGCCGCCGGCACAGGGCCCCATGATCAGCGAGATCTGCGGCACCACGCCGGATGCCAGGACGTTGCGCTGGAACACCTCGGCATAGCCACCAAGCGAGGCGACACCTTCCTGAATGCGCGCGCCGCCGGAATCATTCAGCCCGATCAGCGGAATACCGGTCTTGATGGCCTGGTCCATGATCTTGCAGATTTTCGCGGCATGCGTCTCGGACAGCGACCCGCCAAGGACGGTGAAATCCTGCGAATAGATGAAAACAGGTCGGCCACCTATGGTCCCATAGCCTGTCACCACCCCGTCGCCGGGGACCTTCATCTCCTCCATGTTGAAATCATGGCAGCGATGCTCGACAAACATGTCCCATTCCTCGAATGAGGCGTCATCAAGGAGCAGATTTATTCGCTCACGCGCGGTCAGCTTGCCCTTGCCATGCTGGGTATCAATACGGCGCTGCCCTCCGCCAAGGCGGGCCTTGGCACGCCTTGCCTCGAGTTCGGCAAGTATATCAGTCATCTGAGCATCCCGGAACGTCAGTCACTTGGAGGCGGGAGTCTATCGGAAAGCCACCGCGCGGATCAATTGCTTTCGGGGACCGGGGTCTGGTGACGTCAGCTTGCCTCAGACACCATGGGGGCGCAGCGCGCTTTTCCGGGCCTTGTTCCAGTAGCGAAAAAACCTGCCAAGGTCAGGCTCCATGGTCAGGGTCACAAAGGGGGTATCCTCGACCAGATCGACCGTCACGGCGGGCATCGCCTGCCTGATATCGGCAATCTGTTTCAGGATCACCGGATCGGGGCTCGCTGGCACCAGCAGGCGATCGGCCCCGCGCGCCGCCAACAACCGCGGCATCAGATCGGCGGCATCGCCCTCATAAATCTCGACATCAAGCTCGGCCAGCGTTTCATAGATGAAGAGCTGGCGTCGCACCCCTACATGGCCTGCCGCGAACCTGTCACGGTCCCAGATGAACAGCGCCGGCGCGCCTTTACCGGCCATTGCGAAGATGGGGTGCGTGCGCCGCAGCGCGCCGTCATGCAGCCAGATCAGGTCAGCCATGGGCCACCCCCAGATTCGGGAACAGCAATTCACTCAACCTTTCATAGGAATAGGCAAGCACCCGGTTGTCGGACATTCGCGTATTGATGTCATGGCCGGTATATTTCGCGACATTGTCGAGATTGAAGATATAGGGCTTTTTTGAAAAGGTGCTGGCAACCCATTGCCATGACAAATTATTGCTTGCCGGATCGCCATCAAGAAGATGTTCAAGGAACCAGGCGGCGCCAGCCTGCCAGCGCACACGCCGCCAATGCACGACATAGGCCGCCAGATACATGCGGGCGTGATTGTGCAGATAGCCTGTCTCATAGAGCATGGTGATGAACTGGTCGATGCAGGCCACACCGGTCTGCGCATCGATGATGTCCGCCGACAGGGCGGTTTCATATTCATCGGCATCAAACCCGGTCTTATAGGCCTCGACGTCGTTCCAGATACGGTCCGGATGGGCAAGGTAGATACGCTGCCAATAATCCCGCCAGGCGAGCTCCTGAATGAATTTCTCGGCCTGACGCGGGTCTGTCACGGCGGCAAGCGCATGGTTGCGAACCTCGTCCAGGCTGAGGATCCCATGCCGGATGTAAGGTGACAGCCGCGTCACCGCGCCGTCCAGATGATTGCGGCTGGCACCGTAGGCAACCGGGTCGATGGCAGCCAGCGCGGCTTCACCGGCGGCGCGTCCGCCCGGCAGTGGCCGCGATGCGGCATGGTCGGGATCCGGGCCTGACTGCGAGATAAGGTCGGCCATAACGGCCTGCCGGTCGCTGGCGGACAGCGCGGAGGGTGGGGTTTGATCATCCATGGAGCGGCAGATGGGAAGTCCTGCCAGCAATGTCCAGCGGCCGGATGCCGCATCACCGATCTTCGCCTGTCATAAATCTTCGCTTATCACGGGCATTCGCCTGTCACAGGCATTCGCTTATCGCGGGCCGTCGGCAAGATCCTGCAATGTCGTCGCCAGCGCCGTCTCGCGCGCCGCTGCCTTGGCCTCGGCAAGTTCCGGCAGCTGCAGGACCCGCAGCAGCATCTCGTAACCGGCAAGATGCGCGAGGATCAACGCCGCACGCATCTCCGGCTCATCCCCCTCAAGACGCGCCGCCAGCGGGGCCATCACCTGCCGTGACAATGCGGCGGAGAGTGACGGCGCCAGCGACGGAGTGGCAAGCGCGCGCAAAAGCGCCATCATCGGGTCGAAGCCGCGGCCAACCTTCATCCGCATGATGGAAGCGGCGCGGGCACCGAACTCATCCATCGGCCCGTCGAGCAGCAGACTGACATCCAGGCGTGGCAGGATCGCGGCCAGAAACAGCCCCTCCTTGGAGCCGAAATAACGCTGGATCAGCGCCACATTCGCCCCGGCCCGCACCGCGATGGCCCGAAGGCCGGTGCCATCATATCCGGTCTCGGCAAAACAGGTGCGCGCGGCGGTCAGGATGGCCGACCTGGTGCGATCCGCCGATGATCCTGCCGATGATCCTGCCGGTGACCTTTCCGACATGCTCTGCTCTGACATCCACTGAACCTCGATGCGCCATGACCGCTTCAGGATCAAATTGTAAACAACTGTTTATTTTTTTCAAGCTGCTGCTGTAAACATTCATTTACATGCCGAGTAGATGAAAATGTAAACATGCGTTTACATACTACCTAGCTATCTGCAAAACATGTGTTTTTCAGGAAACAGGTCAG
>SHBC01000070.1 GCA_004213025.1 SAR116 cluster bacterium | reverse complement strand
CAGGCGCGAAAGCCTCGGCAACCATCGTGACCATGCTGTGCAGAAAGCCGCCGACAGGGCAGGCTGAAAGGGGGCGCCCGGCCGAATCATCAACATCGATCCGCCAACGTTGCAGTGCCGCGATCACCGCCTCGGCAAGCTGTCTGTCCGGCGTTACCAGCGCCGCCGTCCGGCCCGGTGTTTCCAGAACCTCACGCATGGCGATGGCGATCAGCCCCGCCTCCTCGGCCCTGGTGCCGCAAGCAACAATCGACAGTCCGGCCAGCGAATCACGGCCAAGCCCGGGATTCGTCGTGCCAAGCTGGCGCCAGTCGGCGCTGAGGGCCGCCGGCTTGAAAGCCTCACGCATCAGATCGCGCCGCAACGCCCCCACCTCGGCGAACCCGTCTGCCGCCTTCCACATGGCCACATCGGACAGACCCACACCAAGCGCATCAAGAAGCACCGACAGCTGATGCTGTGGATGGCCGGCATCGTTGTGAATCTCCTGCCAGTGGCCGGTCGCCGCCTGATCGAGGCCTGGCAACACAACATGCCCTTTTGGCAGGGCGGCAACACAGGCAATCAACTCGCGCGTTGCCGCAAAGGTACCGGTCGACCCGGCCACCAGCACCAGACCCTGCGGCGGCATCTGACGCCAGGCCTCGCAGCGAAGCCTGATCAGCCTGTTGCGCCTGTCCGCCGGGTCGAGAACGCCCTGCTCCGCAAGAATGGCCGGCCAGCGGTCAATCAGGATGGTCAGAAGCTTCAGAATGTCCTGCCAGTGGCGTGAGAACCGTTCAGGAAGCAGGCTGGCAAGCTGATCCGGCGTGGAATCGACATTGCACAGCGCATCGAGAAGCCGCGCCAGCGTGTCCGCAAGCTGCATCGTCTGCGGCGGTGTTGGCGCAACACCGCCCATGGCAAAGCCCTGAAGAAGTCGCGCCAGCCAGAGTTGCCGGCACAGCGTATCCATGGCCGGCGGCAGCGCCGCACCATCCGCCGCAAAGCCCAGTATCTCGGGCGCGTCTTCCTCGACATCACCAATCGGCTCAATGCGCGGCAGCAGCGCCGCGTCATCACCCCGGATTTCCAGAAACGCCGCACGAAGCGACAGCGCGGCACGGCGGGACGGCACCAGAATGGTGGCCCGTGCCAGATCCTCGGCCGTGCCGGCAAGATCGATAATGCCGCTGGCAAGCGTCGTGGCAAAGGGAACACCGGCAGGAATGTTGTGAATATTGCACGGGGGGAGCGGTGACGTCATGCCCCGATCATACAGGCAACTGCCAGCCAAGACGAGGGTCCGAGGATCAAAATCCTGTCAACTCACATCATTCATGCCAGCCTCGATATCCGCCAGCAGGGGCTGCCATCTGGCACCTCCGGCAAGCGAAATGGCGCGGCTATCGGATGCCTCGGGATCCGGCTGGATCGATATATTCAGCGCGGTGCGGGGAAGATAGGGGCCAAGGCGCTGTGCCCATTCAATCAGGCAGATCGAATCGATGAAGGCATCTTCGATCCCAAGTTCCAGCGCGTCATCGGGCGCGTCGAGCCGGTAGAGATCTAAATGCATCAGAGACGGCCCATTGGCCGGCTCATAGGTCTGCACAAGGGTGAAGGTCGGGCTTGGAATGTCGCTTTCCAGCGGGCAGGCATGCTGGATGATCGCCCGTGCCAGCACTGACTTGCCGGCACCAAGAGGTCCCTCAAGCGCCACCACATCGCCAGCCTTCAGGCCATCCGCAATAAAATGACCCAGCCGTTCGGTCGCGGCCGGGTCATTCAGCGTCAGGTCAAGCCGTGTCATGCGATCTAGTAGCGATATTGCTCGCTCTTGAACGGGCCCTGCTGCTCAACACCGATATAGGAAGCCTGATCGTTGCTGAGTTCCGAGAGTGTCGCCCCGACCTTGGCAAGATGCAGCGCCGCTACCTTTTCATCAAGATGGCGCGGCAGCGTGTAAACACGGTTCTCATACCCCTCACCCTCGTTCCAGAGTTCCATCTGCGCCAGAACCTGGTTGGTGAAGGATGCCGACATCACGAATGACGGATGGCCGGTGGCACAGCCCAGATTCACCAGCCGGCCCTTTGCCAGCATGATGATCCGCTTGCCATCGGGGAACTCGATCTCGTCAACCTGCGGCTTGACCTCGGACCAGTTCATGTTCTGCAGCGAGGACACCTGGATCTCGTTATCGAAATGCCCGATGTTGCAGACGATGGCACGGTCCTTCATGTCGCGCATATGGTCAACCGTGATGACATCACGATTGCCGGTTGCGGTGACGAAGATATCGGCCTTCGGCGCCGCCTGTTCCATGGTGACAACCTCATAGCCTTCCATCGCCGCCTGCAGCGCGCAGATCGGATCAATCTCGGTGACCATCACACGGGCACCGCCCTGGCGAAGCGATGCTGCCGAGCCCTTGCCGACATCACCATATCCCGCAACAACGGCAACCTTGCCGGCAAGCATCACGTCGGTTGCCCGGCGAATGCCATCGACCAGCGATTCACGGCAGCCATAAAGATTGTCGAATTTCGATTTTGTGACCGAGTCATTGACGTTGATGGCCGGGAACGGAAGCCCACCCGCCTCGGCAAGCTGGTACAGCCGCAACACGCCGGTCGTGGTTTCCTCGGACACGCCCTTGATGGCGTCGCGCTGACGTGTGAACCATCCCGGGCTGCTGGCCAGGCGGGTATGGATCTGAACCTTCAGGAATTCCTCTTCCTCGGATGCCGGCGAGGCAAGCACATCCTCACCAGCCTCGGCCCGGGCGCCAAGCAGGATATACATCGTGGCATCACCACCATCATCCAGGATCATGTTGGCCGTGCCGCCATCGGCCCAGCCAAAAATGCGGTCGACATATTCCCAATATTCGGCAAGCGTCTCGCCCTTTTTGGCGAATACCGGGACACCGGCCGCCGCAATGGCCGCCGCCGCCTGATCCTGGGTCGAGAAGATATTGCAGGATGCCCAGCGAACGTCGGCGCCAAGCGCCACCAGCGTTTCAATCAGAACAGCCGTCTGCACCGTCATGTGAAGACAACCGGCAACACGCGCGCCCTGCAGCGGCTTTGCCGCGCCAAACTCATCACGAAGTGCCATCAGTCCCGGCATTTCGGTCTCGGCGATGGACAGCTCCTTGCGCCCCCAGTCGGCAAGGCCGAGATCGGCCACAATATAATCGTTGGACATCGAAAATCTCTTCAGCGGTTTTATGGATCAGCGGGTGACTTATCAGATATTGGATGGCAAGGGAAGCGGATTGGTTTGCGACAGTTTATCTGGGGTCTCCAAGCTCACGATGCGCTAACTCCACACCGTATCCCTGTTGCCGCAGCCAAGCAGCCATTGTCTCGGCAGCCCAGACTGATCGATGCTGTCCGCCTGTACATCCAAAAGCGATGGTCAGCAATGGTCGGCCTTCGCGCGACATCCGCGGCAGCATTTCGCCCAGCATCGCCTTGAAGGACTCCAGTACAGCGATAGCCTTGTCATCATTGTTCAGGAACCCGGCAACAGCCGCATCGCGTCCATCCTGCGCCCGAAGCTCTGTCACCCAATGCGGATTCTCGGCAAATCGCATATCGATGACCATATCGCTGTGATCAGGAATGCGGCGGCGATAGGAGAAGCTGAGCAGACGCAGGCTGATCTGGAAGGCCTCTTCAATCCCGAGACTGGCCAACAATGACTGGCGCAGATCCGACGGTTTCGTGCTGCTGGTATCCAGCCTTATATCGGCAAGTGGGGCAATGTCATCCATCCGGTCAAGGTCCGCCGCAATGGCATCGGCGAGAGAGCCGCTCCCGGCCAGCGGATGCTGGCGGCGTGTCGCATTGAACCGGCGCAACAGATCATCCTGCGAGGCCGCAAGAAAGACGGCGGTAAACTGATCGGGGAATTTGCGCCGCAGATTGCTGACAAGCGTCTCCACGGCACCAGCCGAAAATCCGGTTGTACGGGCATCAAGCCCGATGGCAAGACTTCGGCCGCCAGCCTCAACCTCCATCGCAACCAGCGTGTCAATCATCGCCAGCGGCAGATTGTCGACCGCCTTGATGCCGCAATCCTCGAGGATGTTGAGCGCTGTCGACAGGCCTGCGCCCGAGGCTCCGGTCACAAGGATCAATCTTGGCGCTTCATCATCCATGCCAGCATCGTACCAGTTTCAACAGGGCCGTAACAGGGGCTAGGCCTTTGCCACTGGCAGGCTCAGCGTAAAGCAGGCACCTTCATCGTTCGAGGCGATCAGATCGCCGCCATATCCATGCGCAATCTGCTGTGCGATCGACAATCCAAGCCCGGAATGCTCGCCAAAGGCCTCGCTTGCAGGACGTTCTGAATAGAAGCGGTTGAAAATCTCCTGCAACCTGCCCGGCGGAATCCCCGGCCCCTGGTCACGGACCTGCAGCCGCGCCATGCCATCATCGCCCAGATCGACGGAAAAGCTGATCTGGCTGTCGGCCGGCGCAAAGGACACCGCATTGCCAAGCAGATTGTCGAGAATCTGGACGATCCGCCCATCATGAACCGAAACTGTTACAGGCATGTCGGAGACTGTTGCCTCAAGCCTGTGCGTATCGGTTGTGGTCTGCCGCGCCTCGACAAAATTGGTCACCAGATCGCGAAGATCGATCACGCGTGCCGACTCCGTCGCCATTTCATTGTCCAGCCGGCTGGCCCGCGAGATGTCGGTGATCAGCCTGTCGAGGCGGGCCACATCTCGCAGAATGACATTCATCAGCTTCTGTTGCTGTTCGGGGTCGGAAATCCGGCTGATGGTTTCGGCGGCGCTGCGAAGTGAGGATAACGGGTTTTTCAACTCATGCGCCACATCGGCAGCGAACCCGGCGGTTGCCGCCATGCGCTTCTGCAGCTCGTCGGTCATGTCGATCAAGGATTCCGACAGCTTGCCGATCTCGTCGCGACGCCGCGGCAGGCGCTGCATCCGCGCCGACAGATCGCGGCTTCGCCGCAGATTATCGGCCTCATTGGCAAGATAGGTGATCGGCGTCGTGATCGACCGCGCCAGATAGACACTGAGCGCAATGGTGATCAGCAGCACGATGCCGAAAAGCTGGATGAACACCACATTGACGTCGGCGATTTCCTTTTCGATCTTGCCGCCACCGATGCTGACCATCAATGCACCGCGGACAAGCCGCAGATCCTGGATCGGCACCGCTACCGACAGAACCAGACGGCCGCGCGGATCGCGGCGCAACTGTCGCGCCGGCTCGCCGGCCAGCGCCATCAGCACCTCATCATAATCGCTGGCCTGCTGGCGCGCGCGTTCACGATAGACCGGCAACGCCAGATCGCTTCCGATCATGCCGGCAGCGCGGCGCATGATGGCCTGAAAATAATCCGAGGATCGCTGCATCGCCCCACGCGCCTCGCGGCGGCGCAGCCGCGCCCGGCCGCTGCCATCGCCGGCCCGCGCCGTGTCGGCAAGAAGCCAGCCATCATGTCGAAAGACACGGGCCCGCAATTCGGTGCCATAACCGACAAGCGGCAGCAGATGGTTCATGGTTTCGGGCGACAGGCGACGACGCGCCAGACCGCCATCAATCTCGGACTGTGCCAGCGCCAGCGAGCGCGCCAGCGTAAAGCCCTGGCGTTCAAGCGCGGTGAATTCAGAGCGGATCAGGGTGGTGCGGTATTGATCGATGGAAAACAGGCCGATGATGAACAGCACCAGCGGCACCAGCATGATCACCATGATTCTGGTGCTGAGGCGGCTCATCCGGAAGCGCAACCTTACCAGCGGCCTGCCAATGGCGCCGCGCGCCAGCAGGCGTCGCACCAGAGATTTCAATTTAGCCTTCACCGCCGGCACCATCCGTTGCTGAGCGTCCATTCGGGACATGCCCGCCGGGAGATGTCCATCGAAACCTGCCAATTAAGATATGGCACATGCCGGCAGCGTCCGGCCACCTTACACGCGATATCTACGAGCGATATTTATACCCTATGCCGTAAAGTGTTTCGATATTGTCGAAGGATGAATCCTGGGCCCTGATCTTGCGGCGGAGCCGCTTGATGTGGCTGTCGATGGTGCGGTCATCAAGAAACACCGAC
>SHBC01000007.1 GCA_004213025.1 SAR116 cluster bacterium | reverse complement strand
CTGGTATTCAAAATTCAAACTTCGACTATTTAAACATTAACACGCTATCGGAAAGCCATCAGTGACCCAAGAACAATCTGTGCATCACCGTGATGCCGGAATCTGCCACCCCAGAGATCAGCGCCGTTGCCGTCCGGCGCCGCCCAGTTCCATTCGCGCCGCCCTACAGACCCAGATCGTAGAACCGGTTGGCTGTCTGCCCATAAATCGCGGCTATCTCGGCTTCACTCAGCATCGCGGTCAATTCCATCGCGGCGGCGCGCCAATCGCCATACTCGCCGCGCAGCCGGCAGACCGGCCAGTCCGACCCCCACATTACCCTGCTGCTCCCAAAGGCGGCAATGACATGATCGACATAGGGCTTAAGCTGCCCCGCACTCCAGTTGGCATCGGCCTCGGTGATCAGCGCCGAATATTTGCAGAAAGCGCCGGTTTCATCGGCCAGCCGCGTCATCCCCTCGGCCCAGAAGGTGAAATCCGCCGCCGTATCGCTGGCAATCTGCGGCTTCATGCAATGGTCAATCACCACCTTCATGTCCGGATAGCGTTTCAGGATGGTGAGGAAATTCTTCAGATGGCGCGGAAAGCCAAGCGCCTCGAACCGCAGCCCCAGATCGGCAACTGCCCTGAACCCCCACTGGACATCATCCCGCAGCATCCAGTCATCATCAGCAATGTCCTGGATCATCGGCCGCACGCCCTTGAATTTGGGATGTCCGGCAAGCCGTGTCAGATGTTTAAGATGAGCCGGATTTTCGAAATCAATCCAGCCAATAACCCCCGCCACATGCGGCGTTGCATCGGCCAGTCCCAGCAGATATTCGGTCTCCTCGATGCTGGCGGCGGCCTGTACCAGAATGGTCGCCTCAATGCCGGCTTGCCGAAGATGCGGCGCCAGATCGGCCGGGCCGTAGTGACGGAACAGCGTGGCATTGTCCGCCGGCATCCAGCCATAATCGCCGCGTGCCGGGTTCCAGAAATGATGATGAGCGTCGATCTGCATGTCAGGCCACTCCTGTACGACCAGATAGGGTGGCCCGATAGGGAGGCCATCAAAAATTCATACGCGGCAAGCCATCCGCATCAACATGCTTGCCGACGCCGCCCGGTCCACTGCATCATAGGGGGATGATCAGCTGGATCACAAGATGGGGGATGAACGATGTCTGACACAATGACCGATGAATTTCGCGACTCCATTCGCAAGATGAAGGCCGGGCTGAAAGGCGCCGGCGTCGACATCGCCGCTGCCTTTGCGAAAATCGATGTGCTTGTCGAGGCGCAGATCCGCCAGATCGAGGCAGAACGTGATGCCGGCATCTCGCCGGTGCCGGAATGTGACTTCGCCGATATCGCCGCCGGCGTTGTCACTGACGAGATAACAGGCAAGATCAAACAACGTGGCGCGGTGATTCTTCGCAACACCTTCGACCGGGACCGCGTGGAATCCTGGAACGACAGCCTGATGGAATATGTCGCGAGGAACGACTATTTCGAGAAGCAGAAATCGAAGGGCGGGATGGATCAGTATTTTGCCAACCTGGCATCATCGCGGCCACAGATTTTCGGCCTTTACTGGTCGCCGCCGCAGATGGAGGCCCGCACCTCGTCCGAACTTGCCGCGGCGCGGCGCTGGCTGAACCGAATGTGGGCATTCTCCTCCGACAATGGGGTTGAATTCGACCCTGACCGGGAATGCCTCTATGCCGACAGGCTGCGCCAGCGCGAGCCTGGTGATGACACGCTTGGCCTCAGCCCGCATGTCGATGGCGGTTCGGTGGAACGCTGGCTTGATGAGGGGTTTCAGGGCGTTTACCGGCACCTGCTGTCGGGTGATGTCGAGTCCTATGACCCGTTCGATGCCGCCTTTCGCACTGTCACACGCGAAATCCCGTCACCGGCGGTCTGTTCGATGTTCCGGACCTATCAGGGATGGACGGCGCTCAGCCGCCAGGGACCGGGTGATGGCACGCTGAATCTGGTGCCGATCGCCAATGCCATGGCCTGGGTCATTCTGCGCGCCCTGCAGGATGATGTTCTGGAGGATGAATTATGCGGCGCCGCGCCGTCCCGTGCCCTGACCATCAGCGAGGTCTGGCATGCGAAGATCTTGCGCGCCTATGTGCCGATACCGGTGGTCGAGCCGGGGGATACGGTGTGGTGGCATCCCGATGTCATCCATGGGGTCGAGGACCGGCATACCGGCACAGGCTACAGCAACGTGATGTATATCGGCGCGGCCCCGGCCTGCGCCAAGAATGAACGCTTTCTTGTCGAACAGCGCCGCGCCTTCGAGGCTGGCGAAAGCTCGCCCGATTTCGCCGCCGAGAATTACGAGGTGGATTTCGAAGGCAGATTCACCGCCGACATGCTATCACCGCTTGGCCGGATGCAGATGGGATATGAGGCCTGATATCTGACGCCTGATATCTGACGCCTGGACGTATCAGAGGGCAGATACACCGAAAAGGGTAGAGTGAATGATTTCCGTTGGTGGTGAAAACCTCATAGACCTTGTGTCGGGCAATGCTGGCGCAAACGGTCTGCCGCACTATGTTGCCAATCCGGGGGGCTCGCCCTTCAATGTCGCCATGGCGGCCGGCCGGCAGGGTCAGGAGGTCGCCTATCTGACGCCCATTTCCGAGGACGCGCTTGGTGATCTTCTGGCCAACCATCTGGTGCAGAGTCATGTAAAGCTTGCCGCGCCACGGGTGCCGCACCCGACCTCGCTTGCCGTGGTGTCGATCACCGACGGCATTCCATCCTACGCCTTTCATCGCAATGACACCGCCGAACGCCAGGTCACTATGGATGGCCTTCAGCGCAACATGCCGGCGCCGACGCGGATATTCCATGTTGGCTCGCTGGCGTTGATTGGCGGGGATGATGCGGACACCTGGGAGACCTTCTTTGCCGCCTGCCAGCAACGTGGCCTGATGACATCACTGGACCCGAATGTGCGGCCGGGCCTGATCAGCGATCCTGACGGCTATGTCGCGCGGCTGAAGAGGGTGATGCGCCATGCCGATATCTTCAAACTTAGCGACGAGGATCTGGAATGGCTCTATCCGGACAGGTCGCTTGAGGCGGCGTTGGCCGCGTGTCGCGATGATTGTGACGCCGCACTGTTCGTCCTGACGCTTGGCGGGGCCGGGTCGCGCGCCTTTCTTGGTGGTATCGAGATCAAGGCAAATGCCCCCGCTGTTGAAAATCTGGTCGATACGGTGGGCGCCGGTGACACCTTTATGGCCAGCATCCTGTCCTGGGTGATCGAGAATGACCTTGCCTCACGCGATGCGCTTGCCGCCATTGACGAGGACGCGCTTCGCGCCACCATCCGGCGTGCCGGCGCGGCGGCGGCCATCAATTGCGGCAGATCGGGATGCAACCCGCCCTGGCGGGATGAGCTGGCGAGTGTTTAGCCTTACCGGGATTTTGACCTTATTGGGATTTTGACCTTATTGGGATTTTAGGGGCCACAGACATGCCGAAGAACCTTCAGATCGACCCCCAGCAGACCTACACCGCCGATACGGTTCGCTTTGCCGATATTCCGGTCCATGCCTATGAAGCCGATATCGTGGCCGAGCGCGCCAGGTGGGGTGACAAGGCGCTGTGCGAGGCGCTTCGGCATATGCTGGTGATCCGCGAATTCGAAAGCATGCTTCACGCCTTCAAATCGACCGGCGCCTATCGCGGCATCGAATATGTCTATAAGGGCCCGGCGCATCTGTCTGTCGGTCAGGAGGCCGCCGCGGTGGGAAGCGCCATGGCGCTTGACCCACAGGACCAGATTTTCGGCTCGCATCGCAGCCATGGCGAAATCATCGCCAAGGGGCTGGCGGCCGTTAACGCCATCGATGAAGGCAGCCTGCGGTCAATCATGTCGGCGCATGGCGATGGCCAGCTTCTTGACCTTGTTTCCGATCATGTCACCAGCCATATCGACGGCGCCGGCGGTGCGGCGGCAGAGGCATTTCTGCTGACCGGCGTTCTGGCCGAGATTTTCATGCGTGATGCCGGGTTCAACCGCGGCATGGGCGGCTCCATGCATGCCTTCTTCACGCCCTTTGGCGCCTATCCCAACAACGCCATTGTCGGAGGGTCATCCGGCATCGCGGTTGGTGCTGCCTTGCGCGCGCATCTGTCTGAATCCGGGGCGATCTGTGTGGCCAATCTGGGTGATGGCAGCACCGGCTGCGGGTTGATCTGGGAATCGATGAATTTCGCCGGCATGGGGCAATTCCGCCAGCTCTGGCAACCGCCCTTTGATCGCAACCCGCCGGTGCTGTTCTGCTTCACCAACAATTTCTACGCCATGGGCGGGCAGACACGCGGCGAGACGATGGCCTGGGACCGGCTGTCGAGGATCGGTGCCGGCGTCAGCCCGGCGCAGCTTCACGCCGAAACGGTGGACGGCTCGAACCCGCTGGCCGTTGCCGACGCGATGGCGCGCAAGGCCGAGATCCTGCGCAGCGGACAGGGGCCGGCGCTTCTCGATATCGAATGCTATCGCTATTCCGGTCACTCGACGACCGATACCAACGCCTATCGTTCGCGCGATGAATTGAAGGCCTGGCAGGCGCATGACCCGATCACCCGCTATCGCGGCAGGCTTGTCGAGGCCGGCGTGATCACCGCCGCCGCTGCCGATGAGATGGTTGCCGCGGTGGAAACCCAGATCGAGGCGGTGACAAGGGCCGTCGTCGACAGGCAGAACGCGCCGGCTGTCGATATCGCGGCGAACCCGACGATCATCGGCGAGATGACCTTCAATGGCGAGGAGATCGACCTCGATGGCAGGGCCACCGACCTGCTCGCCGACCCGGCCGATATAGGCGCCATGAAGTCGATTGCGCGCAAGGCGCGGTTCGGCATCGATGAGGATGGCAACACGCTCTCGCCAATGCGGGCGGTCACGCTGCGCGACGCGCTGTCCGAGGCCATCCTGCATCATCTTGTCCATGACCAGAGCCTGATTGCCTATGGCGAGGAGTGCCGTGACTGGGGCGGTGCCTTTGGTGTCCATCGCGGCTTTGCCGATATCATCCCCTATCACCGGCTGTTCAACGCGCCGATCTCCGAGGCCGCCATCGTTTCGACGGCGGTTGGCTATGCGCTTGCTGGCGGGCGGGCGCTTGTCGAGCTGATGTATGCCGATTTCATCGGCCGGGCCGGCGACGAGATTTTCAACCAGCTTGCCAAATGGCAGGCCATGTCGGCTGGCGAGTTGCGGCTTCCGGTGGTGCTTCGCGCCTCGGTGGGATCCAAATATGGTGCCCAGCATTCACAGGACTGGACCTCGCTGGTGACGCATGTCCCGGGACTGCGCGTGATCTATCCGGCAACGCCGCATGATGCCAAGGGGCTGATGGCAACGGCACTGTCCGGCAATGATCCGACGATGGTCTTCGAGAGCCAGCGGCTCTATGACCGGGTGGAGATTTTTGAGCCTGACGGCGTGCCATCCGATTATGTCCGCATCCCCTTTGGCGAGGCGGCTGTGCGCCGCGCGGGTGATGATGTCACGATGCTGACCATCGGCCCGTCACTCTATCCGGCGCTTGATGCCGCCAGTGAATTGTCGGCGCATGGCATCGAGGCGGAAATCATCGATGCCCGCACGCTTGTCCCGTTCGATTATGACACTGTCCTTGCCTCGGTGGCGCGCACGGGCAGGCTGATGATCGTCTCGGAGGCTGTCGAGCGTGGCAGTTTCGCCAATACGATTGCCGCCAATGTCACGCGTCTTGCCTTCGCCGATCTGAAGGCAGCCCCGATTGTGCTTGGCGCGCCGAACTGGATTGCGCCCGGCGCGGATATGGAGGATACCTACGCGCCGCAGGTTCATGATATCTGCGATGCCGCGCTTGGTAATTTCTTTGCCGAAAAACGGGTCAACCGCCGTGGTCTTCGCGACTGGGACATCGCCGGCATGGCAAAGCGCGGCATCTGAACCAACTGAATCTATCAGTAATTCATGAAAGACATGACAGAGAGGGCAAAGAGTGATGGCGACGGAAATTCTGGTACCGCAGCTTGGCAATGAGGTTACCGAGGCAGAGGTCACCGAATGGGTCGCCGCCGTCGGTGATGATGTCTCGGCCGGTGAGGTTGTGGTGGTGATCTCGACAACCAAGGCCGCCCTCGAGATTGAGGCGCCATGCGATGGCAGCCTTGCCGATATCCGCATTGGTGAAGGTGAGCTGACGGAAGTCGGCGCGGTTCTCGGCGTGATTGAATGACCGATGTCGTCCTGCACCGGCTTGGCGGCGAGGGGCCGGATGCCCTTCTGATCCACGGCTTTGGCGCTGACCGGATGTCATGGCTTGCCGTCGCCCCGAAGATGTTTGAGACCGCCACCGTCTGGGCGGCGGAATATGCCGGCCATGGCCGTGCCGGCAATGATGCTGGCGCTGGCACGCCGCAGGCGCTGGCCGCTGCCATAGAGGCCGAAATCACCGGCAGGCTGACAAATCCGCTCATCATCGGCCATTCGCTTGGCGGGACACTGGCGCTGCATCTGGCGGCCAGTGCCGCGCTGGATATTCCGGCGTTGCTGCTGTTGGCCCCGGCGGGGCTGGCCGGCCGGCCCGACAGCGATTTCATCGACAATCTGTCCAGCCTCGAGGATGGTGAGGCGGCGTTGCAGGTCATGCAACGGCTTGTCAGGCGCAAGAGCCTGATGACGCGGCGCATGGCCGATGCGTTTGTTGACACATTGCAGGCAGATGGCCGGCGACAGGCGCTCAGGCAGATTGCCGGGGCGCTTGCGTCATCATCGGCATCATTGCCGCCCTATCCGCCTGCCATGCCCTGTGTGGTGCTGTGGGGGGATGCGGACGAGATCGCCCCGCCCCCCGACTGGCCAATGCCGGGGCTGCGGGTGATCGAGAATGTCGGCCATTTGCCGCATATCGAGGGTGTGGCGGATGTTATCGCCGCGTTTCGCAATCTACAGGGCAGCGTTGCCGGCGCGTCCTAGGTGCCGGCCGGCACCGGGGTGTCCGCCGCCAGCAGATCACGCGATTTCAGCGCGTCCCAGAAATCGCCCGGGATCGACGTGGTGAACCAGTCGAGGATCTGCCGCAATTCGCCGGCGTCGCGCGGCCCGGGAATCACCGAGGTGACGATGTCGTTGGCAAGTGGGAATTGCAGCGCGGCAGCTGGCAGCGGCACCGCAAATTCATCAGCCACAGCGCCAAGAGCCCGCACCCGGTCGACCACTTCGGCCGGGGCAGCGTCGTAATTCCACATTTCGCGGCCGACCAGAACACCTGAATTGAACGGGCCGCCACAGATGATCGTGGTGCCAGCCGCGCGGCAGGCCGGGAACAGACCCTGCATCGGCGTCTGTTCAAGAAGCGTGTAGCGGCCGGCCAGCAGGAACACATCCCAGTCACCAATGCCGAGCGCGTCCATGCAGACTTCATTCTCATTCACGCCAAGGCCAATCGCCTTGACCTGGCCGGCGCGGCGAAGTTCGTCCATCGCCCGATAGCCGCCTTCACTCAGATCCCTGAAATGGCGGGCATTCTCCTCGCCATGGGTGAAGGTGCCGATATCATGCGCCAGCAGGATATCGATTCTGTCGAGGCCAAGGCGCTGCAGGCTGTCCTCAAAGGCGCGCATGATGGCGTCATAGCTGTAATCATAGACAACATGAAATGGCAGCGGGTCGATCATGCCAAACTCGGACGGGTCGGCAACCGGCCCGGGGCGCAGCAACCTGCCGACCTTGTCGGACAGGATATAGTCCGAATGCCGCAGCAGATCCCCCATCACCCGCTCTGACCGGCCAAACCCGTACCAGGGCGCGGTGTCGAAATAGCCGATCCCGGCATCCTTGGCGGCCTGGATCAGTTCGGCAGCCTGGTCGTAGCCAAGCTCGACAAAATTCCCGCCAAGCGGCGCGCCGCCAAGGCCGAGCGTGTCGATCATCAGTTCGGTCTGGCCGACCCGGCGCTTTTCCATCTGTACGGTCCTTTCAAGGGTGGTATCGGGAAGTCTGGGTGACCGCCGAAGGTTGGTTCAGACGCCGCGACGTTTCCGGCGCGCCCGCATCGCCGCATCGGCCTCTGGCGAGCCGTCATGGAACGAGCCGAACCATTTATCCAAGGGAACCATGCCGTCGGCGTAATTCACCTCGTAATGACGATGGTGCAGATAATGCGCGTAGTAGGATGTATCCATCACCGCTTCCTCGCCAACCACCAGCTGGTCAAAACCGGTATGGCCCTGCGCCGGGGCAACGCCAAGCCGCGAGGCCAGGTTGATCATGTGGATCGGATGCGCCGGAATGATGAAGAAGATCAGGATCGAGGAGAAATAGATCACATGTTCAATCGGGTGCATCGACAGCCCTGACCATGGGCCGGGGTTGACGTTCCGATGGTGAAGCTGATGCGCGATCCGGTACAGCGGTGGCCAGTGCAATGACCGATGGGCGAAATAGAAGCCGACCTCGTGAACAAAGGGCACGACAAAGAACATCGCGACAAAGCCGACCGGGTTCTCCACCGGATTGATCATCGGGGCATAGCCGTTGGCGTAGGCCCACAGCATCAGCACCTCATAGGCAGTCCAGATCGGCACCCCGCTGGCCAGCGTCCAGAACATGTTGTCATAGGTCTGGTTGTTGAAGGTGAAACGCTCCGACCTCTCGCTTGGCCATTTGCGGTTATATTTGAAACTCGTGCCCTGCTTGCGCCAGACATAGAGCCACAGATGCCAGGTGCCATAGACGATCACCGCAAGGACGAGATTGCGAAGCAGGATCACCCCGGCCCAGGACAGCGACAGGGTCTGGAAATTCTCCAGTGGCGGCGTCAGATAGAGCCAGATGCCGACGGCCAGCAATGCATAGGGAATGTTCCAGGGAAGCAGATAGCCGGGAAAGCCGAAGAACCATTTCAGAAACGCCTTTGGCCGGGGTGGCCAGGCAAAGGCCGGTCCATAGCTGATACGTCTGTCCGGCGCCCAATGGCCGCGGGAATCTTCCTGACCGAATTTCGACTCTTCCATCTTTGCACCCTCCGTCAAGGAACGGGCCGGATCCCTTGCCGACCGCACAGCACTCTGTCATTCGTCTGGCTGTCATTCGTCTGGTATTTTGTTTGAGGATACACACCGAATGGCAGAATTCAAATGTGGCGATGTATCACCCTTCCTGCGCATCAAGGATCAGCGATGCGGCGCCCATCAGCCCGGAATCATCACCAAGCGTCGCCGCCACGACCGGGACCGTCCTGAAGGGCATCATGGCGTCACGCCTGATGACGTCATGGATTCCCGGTGCCAGAAGGTCAAACCCATGTGACAGCCCGCCGCCAAGGACGACACGCTCCGGGCTGAACATGTGAATGGCCGAGGTGATTCCCTGGCCAAGATACATCGCCTCTTCGGCGACCAGATGCAGGCAATGCGCATCGCCGGCGCGCGCACCGTCGAATACATCTCGCGCATCGACAGCGCCGCCTTGCGCGCTGGCGACAAGATAGGGCGATGTTGCCGCCCCGGCGGAAATCATGGCGCGCTGTTTCATTGCCGTGCCCGATGCCAGCGCCTCGAAACACCCGACCACCCCGCAATGACAGACAGGTCCGTCCTGCGCCATCTTCATATGGCCGATATGGCCGGCGATGCCCTTATGGCCGCGAAGAAGCCTGCCATCGACAACCGCGCCGCCGCCAATGCCGGTGCTGACGGTCAGATAGACCATGTTGCGCGTGCTCTGGCCGGCCCCGTGATGCCATTCGCCAAGCGCCGCCGCGATGCCATCATTCTCAACCCGAACGGCAAGGCCGGTGCGCCGTGACAATTCGTCGGCAAGCGGGAAACCATCCCATCCGGGAAGCGTCGGGATATCTGTCACGGTGCCGGTGTCTGTATCGATCGGCCCGGCGCAGGACATGCCGATGCCGGCGATGTCCGCCCGCATCTGGCCAATCAAACGGTCAATCAGCTGATCAATCTGGCCGAATATGCCGGCCGGTCCGGCGGCGGTGTCGGTGGGGAGGGCGGCCCGGTCCAGAAGGCGATTGCCCTCGACAAGGGCGACGCGAAGCTGCGTGCCGCCAAGGTCGATCGCAATGGCCGTGCCAGCACTCATCTCACGCCGCGCCACCCTGTGGACCCAGACCGTGGACCCAGGCAATCCGCTGCGCCAAATCCTCGGCACCGAAAGCCAGCGACCCCATGACGATGGTGTCGGCGCCAGCGCGCCGCAACCCGGGAACAGTGTGCTCTCTGATGCCACCATCCGCGGCAAGCAGGATCCGGCATGTGTTGGCATTGTCACCGCCCCTGCCGTTGATCATCACGCGGGCCTCACGCATCCGTGCCTCGGCCTCCGGGTCAAGGCCAACGCCCTTGATCCCCATCTTCGTTCCCAGCAGCGTCAGCATTGCCAGATCATCAAGCCAGGGCGCAGCGGATTCCACCGGCGTGTGGAGTTGCAGCACGACACCGGCGGCAAGACCATGCGCGGCGATGGCGGCAAGCCCGGCCTCGACATTCCGGTTCTCGGCATGGATCGAAATGACATCGGCGCCAGCTTCGGCGAACTGGTCGATCTGGTCCATCAGGCCGCTATCCGCCACCATCAGATGGACATGGATGGGTTTTGCTGTCAGTGGCCGGATCTGGGCTATCATGTCGGGAAACAACAGCAGCGCCGGTGAAAAATGCCCGTCCGCGACATCGGCATGATAGATATCGACAAAGCTGTCGACCCGCGCCACATCATCGGCGATCCGCACCAGATCGGCGGACCACAGCGAGAATTCCGCAAGGAGGCGATCCGTCGGCAAGCTGGCGAGGCTCTGATTGATTGTGGCCATGATCAAATCTCCGTCAGGAATTGGCGCAGGGCCTGGCTGAACTCGGTAACATAGGCCCCGGGATTTTCAGATTTCGAGGTGATCTCGGCAAGCCGCGAGCGCGGGATCAGGCTGGCAAGCTCGCGCGCCATGGCCAGTGGATGAACAGCGTCATGCGATGTTCCGATGATCAGTGTCGGCATATCCAGCGTGGCGATCTCATGCTTGCTGACGCCTGGCCCATCATGGCCGATGGCGGCAAGAAGCGCCTGCGTCTGGTCAAGTGGCTGCCGGTCGAAAAAGCCGAGAAGCGAGACCAGATTGTCGGGAGATTCCCTGGCAATCGCCTTCGCCAGTTTCGTGCCTTCAAAGCGCTGCCGTGCGGCGTTGCTGTCATGTTCGGGGCTGTCATGTTCGGTAAGGTGGGCGGCAAGAAGGGCGGCTATCTGCCGGTGCGCGGCCAGTGTATCAGGGGCGTCCCCAGCCACCCAGGCAGGCCGTGCCAGGATCAGGCCGCTCCACATTTCAGGTGACGTTGCCGCCAGCCGCAGGGCGATGGCGGCGCCCATGGAAATGCCGCCGATCACCGGCGGCGGGCCGTCCAGACTGGCCGCGAAACTGGCGACATCCATCGCAAACCGCCGGATCGACAGATCGGCGAAATCCCCGCACTCGGACTCTCCGTGGCCGCGGCTTTCCAGTGTCAGGCAGCGCCATCCTGTGTCGCTTGGAAACACTTCGGCAGGCTGGCTTGCCGCGCCGCACAGCCCGTGCAGGAACAAACAGGTCCGGCCGTCGCCGCTGCTTGCCGTCGACAGGCGCACATCCCCGATTGTGAAGGTGCCGCGGTGCATGGGGCTACAGCCTTGCCATCTGGTCGGTCAGGAACGCCGCGACGCCGGGTGCCTCATCCGCCGACATGCCATGCGCGATCAGCGGCCCGGCAAAATCGATTCCGGACAGGCCGGCAAGGACATGATGCCAGTCGATGATGCCGGAACCCGCCGGTGCCACCGACCCGTCTTCATACCGGTCCTTGGCATGGGCAAGCGTGATGGCGGGGCCAAGCAGCTCCAGCGCCTGGTCAATTGTCCGATGGTGATGCTCGGGTGCCACATCTTCCAGAATATTCGCCGCATCGAGGATGATGCGAAGCCGGCTGCCGGGAAATTCGCGCAGCAGCTGCGCGGCCTTTGGCGCCGAGTTGACGATGTTGGCAGGCTCCGGCTCGACCCCGATGAGGATGTCATGCTGTTCGGCAAGGTCGCCGATGATCTCGAACTCGCGGCACATCTCCGTCCAGCTTTGCGCCTCGTCATTGGCCGGGTGGCGGCGCCATTTGTCATGCGGGTCCATGCTGCCGCTGCACACCGTCAGCATGTCCGCGCCCATATCCGCCGCGCGCTCGGCGATTACCCTGAAGGCGCGCTGTCCCGCCATGCGCCGGCCAGGGTCGGGGTCGGTCATGTTGTAGGTGGCGGAGATGGCGGCCACATGCATGCCGCTCTCGCCCGCCGCGATGCCGACCTGCCTGGCGGCCTCGGCGGGAATCACCTCCGGCAGCGACCCGAGTCCCGAACAGGTCATATTATATTGCACCGTCTGAAAGCCGGCATCCCGGCTAGCGGTGAATATGGCGCGCGGCGCATCGCCGGGAAAGGTTTTGGCAAAGACACCGATCTGCATCAGATGGCACCCGATGCATCGGCAAGTTTCACTGGCTGCCCGGTTCGCGCTGATTCTGCGATGGCAAGCATGGCCCTGACCGAGGCCACCCCGTCCTCGACATCCGCGCCGACAATCGGCGTGTCATTGAGAATGGCGTCGGCGAAACTTTCAAGCTGTCGCCTGAAAAAATGCCCATCGGCACCAAGCAGCCTTGACGTGCCACCGGTGGATTCGCGGAAGATATCGACCTCGCTTGACCGGAACAGCCACGGGTTGAAGGTTTTCGCCAGCACGCTTCCATGCTCGCCATAAAGCTGAAAGCCCTCATGCCAGTCCATGCGAACGGCAACTGTCAGATCGAGATGGCCAAGCGCGCCATTGGCAAAACCCACATCGACAAACCAGCTATGGGCGCCGAAACGCTGCAGGTGGCGGGCCTGAACCTCGACAAGGTCGCCGCACAGGAACCTCGCCATATCCACAAGATGGCAGCCATGCGCCAGCATGTAATATTGCTGCAGGTCCTGTTTCGGATCCCGGGCCGGTTTTTGCGAGGCGGCGCTTCTGATGATCAATGGCTGCACAGCATCGGTCATCGGATAGCGGTGCGTTGAATCGCAATACCAGCCCTTGAAGGCCAGCATCTGGCCCATCTCGTCATCGATGAAGCTTCTGGCGCTCTCGATGCCGGGATCGAACCGCTTCATATGGCCAACCTGCAGCTTGCAGCCGGACGACCTGACCGCCTCGCGAAGCTCCTCGACCTCGTCAAGGGCGATGCCAAGCGGCTTTTCACACAGCACATGTTTGCCAGCCGCCAACGCATCCAGCGCCGCTGGCACATGAAAGGCGTCGGCGGTGGCGATAATCACCGCGTCGAGGTCGGGATCGGCAAGCATTCGCTCATATTGAGTGTATGTCCTCGCCGCCCCATAGGTCACCGAAAAGCGCTGTAACAGATCCTCGGCGACATCGCAGATGGCGTGAAGGGTGGTGTTACTCGCCTTGGTCACACTTTCGAAATGGCCGGCCTGGGCGATCGCGCCACAGCCAAGAATGCCAATCTTCAGTTGCTTTTCCGGCCCTGAATTCACGGTTAAATCATCCCAGCCATGACGGACATGCGCGATGTCCCGATGGTTCGACAACTACCCTCATGCCCCCTGACAATCAAGTCATTAGGGCAGGTTTTCGGACAGCCGGCCATGGCGTTATTCAGCAACATCTGTCAAGTGTCGATTGCTGCTTCTGGCGCCCGTTTTGGTAAATTTTCTTTGAATGCCGCTATGGTCATCGCGGATTTTTTGCACTACCGTTTACGCAAGGATGAGACGCAAGGTCACCCATCAACGAGGTGACGGTAATAAATTGTCTCGAAATTCATAGGAGGAATTGAAGATGCGAATTCGCAAGAGTTTGTTGGGCCTGACCGCTGGTGCCTTGGCGCTGGTTGGCGCGGCTCCTGTCGCTACGGCGGGCGAGTTTGACGGAGTCACCGTCAACATCCTGACCCGTCCTGGCTATGTCATCGCCGGCCGTCTGGTTGAGCGCGGTGTTGAGTTTCAAGAGGCAACGGGCGCAAAGATCGTTGTCACCGAAGTGCCCTATGCCGAGATTTTTCCGAAGATCCAGAGTGACTGGTCGACCGGAACAAATTCGATCGATGTTGGTGTGTTCGCAGCCGGCTGGGGCGTCGAGCTCGACGCAGCGGGCCTTCTCGAGAATCTGGACCCCTATATCGCGAAGGACGACAAGATCGACCTTGATGACGTCGCGCCCTATTTCCGCGAGTTCGGTCAGAAGGTCGGCGGCCAGACCAAGCTGCTGATGGTCGATGGTGACTTCCAGATGGTCTATTACCGCAAGGACGTGCTGGATGCCGGTGGCCTGCAGCCGCCAAAGACATGGGAAGATTATCTTGATGTGGCGTCGAAGATTCATGGCAAGGACATGAATGGCGACGGCGAGGGCGATTTTGGCTCCTGCATCTTCAAGAAGCGTAACGCCCAGTCATACTTCGCGATCCAGACCTTTGCCGCACCGATCGTGCAGACCCAGGGTACGGGTCAGGGCTTCCACTTCAACAATTCCACGATGAAGCCGATTGTGAACAATGCCGGCTGGAAGAAGGCGTTTGAACTCTACAAGGAAACCGGCAAGTACGGTCCGCCTGAAGAGTTGAACCTGGACATCGGCGACACCCGCGCGCTGTTCAAGGCCGGCCGTTGCGGCCTGCTCGTCGAGTGGGGTGACCCGGGGCCACTGCAGCTTGACGATGACGCCACCGCCATCAAGGGCAAGCTCTACGCGATATCGGGTCTCGGCTCTCGTGAAGTTCTGGATCGTGACTCCGGCAAGCTTGTTCCGGTGACCAAGTCAAATGCACCGCATTCGATGGATGGCATCAACTACGCGCCGTTCGCCGCCTTTGGTGGCTGGGCCGGTGCGGTCAACAAGGGTGCTGATCAGAAGACCAAGGACGCTGCCTATGCGTTCCTGTCCTACATGAACCAGTCCGCACAATCGAGTGTCGATGTTACCATCGGTGCGACGGGCTACAACCCGTATCGCCTGTCGCAACTGTCCAGCCCTGACCTGTTCGTCAAGGCCGGCATGCCGCAGGAACTCGCCGAGAACTATATCGGTGCCATCAACGGCGCTCTGAACAGCCTCAACATGGCATCTGACATGAAAATCCCGGGTGCCAACAAGTATACCGCTGTTGTCCTCGACACCGAGCTGGCCCGTTATCTGGCTGGTGAAATCAGTGTGGACGAAGCTCTTGAGAACATCGAAGAGGGCTGGGAAGAGGTCACTGAGGACTTTGGTCGTGACGAGCAGATCGCGGCACAAGCGCTCGCGCTTGGCAGCTGATCCAGAGCTAGATGTCAGAAACAATCAACAATCTCCAGCCGGGGTTATCCCCGGCTGGAGCTTCAGCGGGTGACCGCTGGCGCGAGTGGGTCGACCGCCATGCGGGGACCTTTTTCATCGCCCCGGCGGTCAGCCTCATTCTGGTTTTTGCGATTTTCCCAACAATCTATTCGATGGTGTTCTCGCTCAGCCGCGTGCGCTTTACCGGTGACGGTCTGAAGTTCCGCTATGTCGGATTTCGTAATTTCGAAAAGCAGTTCTTTGGCAGCGGCGACGTGCATTTCCTTGGCAGGACCGAACCTGTCAGCATCTTTGGCATGATTGTCTTCATTGCCATTACCGTCGCCGTCCTCTGGTGGCTCTACAAATCCTGGAAAAAGGCCACCTGGGTCAAAATGCTTGGCCGGACAATTTCGGCTGCGATGGCGATCTTTCTGTCCTGGCTTCTATGTGCCTCACTGTTGTCGGGCAATGCCATCGGCACGCTTTACACGACACTTTTCTACGTTCTTGTTGGCTGTGCCGTGCAGTTCATCATCGGCACGGCGCTGGCGTTCCTTTGCTCGCAGCCGATCAGGGGCCGGAATTTCTTTCGTGTCCTGTTCTTCATTCCGTTGATGGTGACCCCGCTTGGCGTCGGCTTTGCGATGAGGATGATCGCTGACGTAACGAAAGGCCCGTTCGAGCCGATTCTCAGCGTTTTAGGCCTGCAGGACTGGGTGTGGTCGGCCAGTCCCTGGTCGGCCAGATTTGTCATGATGATCTGTGACTCATGGCAATGGATCCCCTTCATCTTCATCTGCATGCTGGCGGCGCTTGAAAATGTGCCTCGCGATCATGTCGAGGCGGCACAGGTTGATGGCGCTTCGAGCTTTCATATTTTTCGTGAGGTGACCTGGCCGCAGGTGGTTCCGGTTGCCGTGACCGTGCTTCTGATCCGCGCCATCGAAGCCTTCAAGATCATGGACCTTCCCAACATCATGACTGGTGGTGGGCCAGGGTCCGCAACCGAATCGATGACGCTCCACTCGGTTTATGTCTGGCGCGCCAACGATATGGGTTCATCCGCGGCCATTGCCTATCTGCTGCTGATTTTGACGGTTGTCGTCTGCGCGTCATTCTTCAATTACGTGGTTCTTGGCCAGATACGGAAGACACGGGCATGAGTGAGACAGGCTACAAATTCGATCTGCGGAACCGCGGCCTGTTCGACCGTCTGTTCGAACCGCCGGCGGTCGGCAAAATGGCGCCGGCGGCAAAGGTGGTCGTCTATTCCTTTCTGGCCATCTGGTCGCTGTTTGTGCTGTTTCCGATCTACTGGGTGATCATCACCTCCTTCAAGGATGCAGCGGCAGTTAATCAGGGCCCCAATTTTATACCCTTCGTGGATTTTCAGCCGACGCTTGATGCCTGGCGCGAAAACTTCACGTCCGATCCCTTCTGCGACATGGCCGCCATTGGGCGTCAGCTCTATCTGCTGGCGCATAACAGCGTTATCTTCCTGCTGTCACCGATTGTGTCGCTGCAGCCGATGGAACCGCAGATCTGCAAGATCTATCTTGCCTTCACCAATTCTGTGGTCATCAGCATTGCCTCGACAATTCTCTGTGTCGCTATCGGGTCGATGGCGGCCTATGCGCTGGCGCGAATTCAGTACCGGCCGAAATTCGGCAATATCATGATTTTCGTGCTGCTGATCATCGGGGTCATCGTGGTGACCACCTATGCCGGTGTGCCCTGGTGGATGTCCTCGGCAGTGGCGCTGGCGATGTTCTTTTTCCTGGCGCGTGCCTTCGGACGGTATTTCAAGATGGCGCTTGGCAATGGCGACATCCTGTTCTGGATAATCTCACAGCGAATCCTGCCGCCGATTGTTGTGGTGATCCCGCTCTATGTGATGTTCCAGGCGGTACGGCTGCTGGATACGCATCTGGCGTTGATCCTGCTCTATGCTGTAGCCAACCTGCCGATCGTTGTCTGGCTGATGCATGATTTCTTCGCCAACCTGCCGATCGAGCTGGAGGAATCGGCGCAGCTGGATGGCGCGACGAGGTTCGGCATTTTCTGGGAAATCGTGATGCCGCTGACGCGGCCCGGCCTTGCCGCCACGACATTGCTGATCCTTGTTCTCAACTGGAACGAATATCTGTTCGCTGTCTTCCTGTCGACGGTCAAGGTGCAGACCATGCCGATCATGGTCGCGGCAAAGAATACCGGCGAGAAAGGCGTTCTGTGGTGGGAGATGTGCGCCGTCATTGTGGTGATGATCATTCCGGTCATCATCATGTCGGTTCTGTTGACGCGGTTTATTTCAAAGGGCGTGCTGCTTGGCGCGGTGAAGGGGTAGGACATGACAGCTGGCGGCGCAAAAGCCTCGGTCAAGTTTGATGCGGTGCAGAAAAGCTTTGGCAGCGTGAAGGTGCTGGAAGAGTTCAACCTCGTGGTTGAGCCTGGCGAATTCCTGGTCCTGCTGGGGGCGTCCGGTTCGGGCAAGACGACGGCGCTGCGCATCCTGTCGGGCCTTGAAACGCCGTCCGCCGGCCGCGTCTATATCGGCGATCATGACGTCACCGAGGTGCTGCCGAAATATCGGGATATCTCGATGGTATTCCAGTCCTACGCTCTCTACCCGCACAAGACTGTGGCAGAGAATATCGGCTTTCCGCTGAAGGTGAAAAAGCTGAACAAGGCGGATATGGACGCCGCCATTCTTGATGCGGCGAAACAGGTCCAGCTTGAACCGCTTCTCGAACGCTATCCGCGGGAACTGTCGGGTGGTCAGAGGCAGCGCGTCGCGCTGGCGCGGGCCATCATCCGCCGGCCATCGGTCTTTCTGATGGATGAACCGCTGTCGAACCTTGATGCCAAGCTTCGCGGCCATATGCGGGCCGAGCTGAAACACATGCAGGGCACGCTTGGCATCACCACGATCTATGTCACCCATGACCAGATCGAGGCGATGACGCTGGCGCACCGGGTGGCGGTGCTGGAAAAGGGCGTGCTGCAGCAGCTGGCAACGCCATCGGAAATCTATAATAATCCGGCCAATCTGTTCGTCGCGCAGTTCATCGGCTCGCCGGCGATGAATGTCATTCATGGCGGTCTCGAGGGCGACAGGTTCATGACCAATGGCGCGAAGGTCAAGACCAAGGTCAAGGGGCAGGTGCCACAGGCGATTGCCGGCGTCAGGCCCGAGGATTGCAGTGTCACCGCCCCGTCCAAGGGCACGCTGAAGGGGCAGATCTATACAACCGAGCTGATTGGTGACCACACGCTGGTCACGGTCAATTGGGGGTCCGACCAGATTATCGTCAAGGCGCATAAGGATTTCGACGGCAAGCAGGGCGATGAGGTCGGCGTGCTGCTGCCGCCGGAGAATCTCTACATCTTCGACGAGACGAATGGCGAGCGGATCCGCTAGCGCTGGAGACAGATATGTCAGCCAGGATTGACCTTCACCGGTCCAGTTTCGATGACAGGGAACGCCCGTTCTGCGAAATGGGTGAATTCCGAATTTCGACATTCAGATATGCGTCCGGGATCGAGGCGCTGCGGGTGAAGAACGCGCGCGGCGAGATCATCGTGCTTCCCTTCAAGGGACAGCAGATCTGGCGCGCCGCTTTCGATGGTCGTGACCTGACGATGAAATCGATGTTCGAGGAACCTGTCGACACGACGGTCTATCTTGAGACTTATGGCGCTTTCCTCATCCATTGCGGGCTGACCGGGCTTGGCGCACCGGGGCCGCAGGACAATCATCCGCTTCATGGCGAGCTTCCCAACGCGCCGTTCCAGACAGCCTGGATCGAGCTTGACGAGCAACGGCAAAGCGTGAGTATCGGCGGTACCTACCGCCACACGGTTGCCTTCAGCACCAATTATCTGGCAACGGCCAGCATCGGCATGACCGCAGGGTCGGCGATCCTGGATGTGTCGCTCTCGGTGGAGAATCTCAAGCAGACGCCGATGGATTTGATGTATCTGGCGCACGCCAATTTCCGGCCAGTTGATGATGGCGAGCTGCATTACACGGCGCGCTATGACGCTGAATCGGTGCGGGTGCGGCGCTCCATCCCGGCGCATATCTCGCCAAAGCCGGACTATGAGGCCTTCATCGCGGAACTGGCCGAGGACCCGGTGCGCCATCACCGGCTGTCACCGGAACTGGCCTTTGATCCCGAGGTGGTCTTCACCATCGATATGCTGGCCGATGATGACGGTATGGCGCACGCCATCCAGAAACGTCCCGACGGCACCGGCGACTATATCGGGTTCTTCCCGGCGCAGGCGCCAATCAGCACGCGCTGGATCTGCCGGACGCCGGATCAGGACGGTCTGGGCGTTGCCTTTCCCTCGACCTCGGAGGTTGAGGGCTATACCGCCGAAAAGGCGAAGGGTCAGGTGGTGGCGCTTGCCGGCGGCGCGATCTGGAATATAGATATTCGGATGGGTCTGCTGACCGCATCCGAGACCGACGGGATGATGCAGCGGATCGAACAGGTCCGCTCGCGCGGATGCCGCATGGGCCCCCTTCGGGCGCGCGCATGACGGCGGCTGTGGTTTGAAAGGACAATGTTTTGATGACGGCAGAAATCCATGACCGGCTGAATGGCAAGCTGTCACGTATCCGCGACGGCAGTTACCGCCCAGCAGATTTTATCATCGCCGATGCCAAGGATGCCGATATGGGCGGCGGTATCGGCGCCCTTGGCAAGATCACCGACGGTGACGGCACGCAGCGGCCGGCGACGGCGGCAGATTACCTGGCGGCGATGGCCCGGATGATGGAATCAGGGCTGGTCGATATCATGCTGACCTCGCAAAACTCGGCCGAGGCGCTGGATGCCGGCAAAATATTCGCATCGTCTGACGTGACGCCGGCCATCCGGCTGAATGACGCAACCGACATCTGGGGGTTTCGCGGCGCCACCTATCGCGGCAGCGCCGCCATCCCGTTTCGCACCGCACGGCTGGACCAGGCACGGCGGCTTGCCGCGCTTGGGCTCTATGCGGTGACTTTCTATAATGACCGCGATCTTGATGTGGCCACGCTCACCGCCTATCGCGCGTTTCGCCAGCGGGCCGGGCAGGCCGGCATGGCGCATTTCCTCGAAGTCTTCAACCCGGCCTTTGCCATTGACACCGGTGATGCCGAACTTGGCGCCTTCATCAATGATGCCATCGTGCGTTGCCTTGCCGGGGTGGCGTCGGATGAACGGCCGCTATTCCTGAAGATGCAGTATAATGGTGCGCGCGCCATGGCCGAGTTGGCGTCCCATGATCCCGGCAATCTGATCGTCGGGGTGCTTGGCGGGGCTGCCGGAACGACTCGCGACACCTTTGAACTTGTGGCGCAGACCGAACGGTTTGGCGGCCGCGTCGCGCTGTTTGGCCGGAAGATCTACGAGGCCGAGGACGCTGTCGAAATCGTCCGGTTGATGCGGGCGGTTGTCGAGGGTGACATCGGCACTGTGGCGGCGGTCAAAACCTATCATGCCAGTCTTGCCGGCAGGAATATCCGCCCGGCACGACAGCTTGACGAGGACCTTGAGGTCACCGACCCGGTGCTCGCGCCAGAGGCAGAATGACCACCCCCGGGGACAGGCACGGATTTGTTACCGGCGGGACCTGGTGCGCCGACCATAACAAGCTTGTCGAGAGATGGCCGGGCGAGGAAGACCTTGTCATCATCCATGAAGAAGAAACCAGAGGCGGCGGTTCGGCCTGCAATCTTGCCATCGATATCAGGCGGCTCGACCCGGACATGCCGGTGGCGACCATCGGCCTGCTTGGCGATGATGCGGATGGCCACACGCTTGTCCGCCAGGCCGGGGCCGAGGGGCTGGATTGTGCCGGCCTGATGATGCTGCCTGACAGGCGGACCACATTCACCGACGCCTTCACCGCGCAGGACACCGGTCGCCGGACGCATTTCTATCATCCCGGTACGAGCGGCGATCTGACACCCGATCATTTTGATTTTTCAACCAGCAGCGCGCGCATTCTGCATCTTGGGCTGCCGGGGCTTCACGCGCAGATGGACGCGCCCTGGGGCGATGATCCGAATGGCTGGGTCACCGTGCTGAAGGCGGCCCGTGCGGCTGGCCTGAAAACGAATTTCGAGATGTGTTCACTTCCTGCCGAAGGGCTGCATCGCATCATGTCGCCCTGTGTTGCGCATCTTGATTACCTGATTGTCAACGAGTTCGAGATCGCCGCCATCGCCGGCCGGCCGATCGGGCTGGGGCAGGATGCCGATATCGATGCCTGCCTTGCCAACGCATTGACGGTGCTTGACAGCGGCGCGATGGAGCTTGTCATCGTGCATTTTCCCGGTGGCGCGGTTGCGGCGACACGGCAAGGCGCAAGGGCTGTCACGCCATCGGTGAAGATGCCGCCAGACGATATCAAGGGGCCGAATGGTGCCGGGGACGCCTTTGCCGCCGGCGCGCTCTACGCGGTGCATCAGGGATGGGAGCTGGATCGGGTTCTGGAGCTCGCCCACGCCGCCGCCGCCGCCTCGATGCGGCATATCGGAACAACCGATGCGATGATGGGCTGGTCCGATTGTCTGGCGCTTGCCGGTGAGTATGGCTGGCGGCCTGCACCAGGCTGATGGGCCGAGCGGATTCGATGCCGACCCTGACCGACATGGTCTGCCGGCTTGATCCATTACGCCCGACGTCCCACTATCCCAGAACGGCCTGACACCAGACCTGGCCAGGATAAGGATATGACGACATGGACCCTGCCAATCCCATGATCTCTCCCCAACGCGGCTTTGATGCCGCCGAATTTGCGGTGCGTACGGAGCGTGCGCAGCGGCAGATGGCGGCCAGTGGCATCGCCGGGTTGTTGCTGATGACCGAGGCGGAGGTGCGGTATTTCAGCGGTTTCCAGACGCTGTTCTGGCAGAGCCCGACCCGCCCCTGGTTCCTGTTCGTGCCGGCGACAGGCAAGCCCGTCGCGGTGATCCCGGAGATTGGCGCCGCGCTGATGCGGCGGACCTGGATCGAGGACATCAGGACATGGAGCGCGCCGGCCCCGGCGGATGACGGGGTCAGCCTTCTTGCCGAATTGCTGGCGCCGCTGGCACATGGCGGCGGTGCGCTTGGCGTCATGAAGGGGCATGAAACGCATCTTCGCATGCCGCTTGGTGACTGGGAGCGGCTGACGGCGATGCTGCCGCGGCTGCAGGTCGTCGATGTCACCGGCCTTGTTCAGGGGCTGCGGATGGTGAAGAGCGAGGCCGAGATCGAAAAGCTTCGTCATATCTGCACCATCGGTTCGGCAGCCTTTGAGGCGGTGCCGCACTTTGCTGGCGAAGGCCAGCCGCTGGACGCGGTGTTTCGTGAATTCAGGCGCACCGCCATCGGGCTTGGCGCCGATGATGCGCCCTATCTTGTCGGCGGTGCCGATCAGGGTGGCTATGCCGATGTGATCTCGCCGCCCACCTCGCGCCCCATGCAGGCAGGCGATGTGCTGATGCTTGATACGGGTTGCGTCTGGGACGGCTATTACTGTGATTTCGACCGGAACTGGGCCATCGGCCGGGCCGATGAACGGGCGCGGTGGGCCTATGATGTGCTGTGGCGTGCCACCGAGGCCGGCATCGCCGCGGCACGTCCCGGCAACAGCTGCCGCGATCTGTGTCTCGCCATGTCCGATGTGATTGCTGAAATGGATGACAGCGGCGGCGATGTTGGACGGCTTGGCCACGGCCTTGGCATGCAGCTGACCGAACAGCCGTCACATGCCCTGTTCGACCAGACTGAACTTACCGAGAACATGGTTCTGACCATCGAGCCGTCATTGTCCTATGGCGACGGGATGATGATGGTGCATGAGGAAAATATCGTCGTGCGCGCTGGCGGGGCCGAGCTTCTGACACGCCGCGCCGCGCCCGAACTGACGGTCATAGGCTAGGCGATCCTGTATCGCCGACGGCAGCCGGCCTCCAGGTTCTGTGAGAGGAATCTGCCTACGGGATCTGGCTACAGAATCTGGCTCAGGAATTCCTTTGTCCGCGGATCCTTGGCCTTGCTGAAGAAGGTGCTTGGCGGGCCATGTTCGACAATCACCCCGTTATCGGTGAAATAGATATGGTCGGCCACCTCGCGGGCGAAGCCCATTTCATGCGTGACAAGGATACAGGTCATGCCGTCCTGCGCCAGCTCCTTGATGGTGACAAGAACCTCTTTCACCGTTTCCGGGTCCAGCGCCGCTGTCACCTCGTCGAACAGCATCACATCCGGGCTCATCGCCAGTGACCGTGCGATGGCGACACGCTGTTGCTGGCCGCCCGACAACTCACCGGGGTAGGCGTCTTCCTTGTCCTCCAGCCGGACCTTGAGCATCAGCTCGCGCGCCCGCTGCCGCACCTCATCCTCATTTTCCTTCAGCACCAGCATCGGCGCCATCATGATGTTCTCGATCGCGGTCTTGTGGGGGAACAGATTATATTGCTGAAACACCATGCCGACACGCTTGCGAAGTTCCAGCTTGTTGAGATTCGGGTCGGTAAGGTCGATGCCACGCACCTTGATGGTGCCGCCCTGAATGTCGTTCAGCGCATTCACGCACCGGATCAGCGTGGATTTGCCCGACCCGGACGGGCCGATGATACAGACCACCTCGCCCTTCATGACGTCGAGCGTAACGCCCTTGAGAACCTGCAGGTTGCCGAAATATTTATGCACGTCCTGGATTGAGACAATTGGCTCTTTTTCGGTCCATTCGGTCATGGCGCGCCTCCTAGAGTTTGACCGCGTATCTGCGTTCGAGGGCAATGGTCACGCGCGCGATCGGGTAGCAGTAAAAGAAGAACAGCGCGAGCGCGAAGGAATAGAAAGGAACCAGCAGTTCCGGATGATTGTTCTCCGCCTCCATCGCCTGGCGCGACAGGGTGATGATCTCCTCGACGCCGAGAAGCGAGCAGAGCGGTGTCGCCATTGTCAGGATGGCGTACCAGTTCATCCAGGGTGGGATCATCCGCTTGAAACATTGCGGCAGGATGATCCGCCACAGCGTCTGCTGACGGCTGAAGGCCAGGCTTTCGGATGCTTCCCATTGTGCCGTCGGCACCGACTGCACGGCACCGCGCACGATCTCGGAGATGTTCGCCATGATCGGCAGCGACAGACCGAACACCGCCTTCATCCAGTCGGGGATCGAGATGATATAGCCGAAAATCACAACCTCGAAGGGCAGCGCCAGAAGCACGATGAACAGAATCACCAGCCAGGGCGAATTGCGGAACAGCTGCGTCAGGAACCAGGCTGACCGGCGGATGGTGGCAATTTTTGAAATCTGCCCGAGGCCGAGCGCCGCGCCGGCAAGCGTGCCGAACAGCATCGCGAACATCGAGATCAGGATGTTGAACAGGAAGCCCGACTTGAACAGGAACGGGATCCATTTCACCAGCGTTGCAAAGGCTGTCACAATGGTGAATTTGCCGGCCGCCTGGGCATAGAACGGAAACAGAATCAGCGGCGTCATCAGCAGGATCGGCGTCCACCAGGGAAGATTGGCAAGCCACTGTGTTGCTGTCGGGCCGGCGGCGGACAGCCGCAATGGCTTCATCACTGGCAGGTCGGTGCTGGCACGCGCATTCACGCCGGGAAGGCTATTTTGTCGCCTGTCAGCTGCCATAGCCCGGAATCCTCATGCTGCTTTCCCAGCGAT
>SHBC01000069.1 GCA_004213025.1 SAR116 cluster bacterium | reverse complement strand
GACTGGTCGGCGTAGAGTTGAAACCAGGCGTGACCTTCGGCGAGTTCATTGACCTGCTCCAGGGCCATTGACGACGCGGTTGATACACACAGCGGAATACGCCGTCGCGCCGCTTCTCTGGCCATGGCCTGATCAGCGCCCGGCCACGCAAGGGCGCACATGCCCATCGGCGCAATGCCGAATGGCAAACCGGTTTTCTGGCCCAGAATGCGGCTCGACATGTCGCGCTCACTGACATCAATCAGCACTCTCGGCATTAGCCTGACCTGATCGATTGCCGACGGATTCAGATCGCACAGGGTCTCATCGCCTGAAGCCCCGTCGATGAAGTCAAACATCATTCGCGGCAGGCGTTTTCTGGCCCGCCGACGCGCGTCTTCGACTGAAAATAGCTGTTTGACCACCGGGCGATCCTTCATAACTCACGCACCAAAGGTACCAAACCAGTAAAATATAATGCAAATATAATTATTGGATGAATTGATAGAAAAAAGCTATGTTTTGGCCTTGCGAGGGTGAGATGAATTTCAGGCAACTCAAGGCATTTGACACAGTCATGCGGCTCGGATCGATCACCGGGGCCGCAAAGGAAATGCGGGTGTCGCAGCCAAGCGTGTCGCGTTTGATCCATGAGCTGGAGTCCAGACTGGGTTTTACCCTGTTTGTTCGCCGGGGGCGCGGAATCGTGGCAACGCTGGAGGCACGGCGTTTTCATCAGGCTGTGGAGAGCGCTTTCCTGAATATCGAGCGGCTTGATGATCTGGCCGCGGCGATCCGCAAAACGGCTGTTGGCAAGGTGTCGGTAGGGGTCATTCCAACATTCACAATGTCCTTGTTGCCCGATGTTCTGGGCCAGCTTCGCGAGCAAAAGGATGACACGCACACAACCGTTTTCATCCGCAATACACCGGCGATTGTCGACTCGGTAAGGCTACAGCAATTTGATCTTGGTATTGTATCGCGCTCGCCGCCCTACGAAGGTGTTCAGAGTCTGTATCAGACGGAAGTTGAGTATGTTGCTCTGATCCCGGAAGGTCACAGCCTTGCCGCGTCACAGGCAAGGCTGAATCTGGAGGATGTTGCGGGCACAGAGGAATTTGTCACCTTTGGCAACATCTATCCGCTGGAGATGCAAGGTATGGACCAGGCGCTTGCCGCCAAGTTCCAGAAGAACGCGCGCTACAGCGTTGCCAATATTCTCGCTGCCGCGATGCTGGTGCGGGCGGTTGGTGTGCCTGCGCTGGTTGATCCGTTTTCAGCCCGCATGTTCGCTGCCGCGGGTGGTGTAACTGTGAGGCCAGTTCAACAAAAGCTGACATATCATATTGGCATCATCACGCGCGGTGTTGAATTCATGACCCGCGAGACTCGCCAACTGGCTGATGCGATGATAGGTGCCCTTGAAGCCGACCCGATAATCCGCGACGGCAATCAATTCTAGCATCCTGTCCGCCGTCGCTTCCACCAATGGCACTGGCTGGCTGCCCCTGAAGCTTATCTCATCGGCTTGTCTGGATTTGTCATCGCCAGACGATGTCCCGGTTTGAGGGGATGTATTTCAACACCATCGGCACCGGCTGCAACGTAGTGGGCATTTCCCGAATCCCCTCGTGCCCTGATGACGTCGATGACAACGCCATCAGCAATGTGCACTGCCACCCCATCATCGATCGCCAGGCCTGCGGCCAGCTGGCCGGTGGCAATCTGATGGTCATAGGCCGCGCGGCGTGGCGGCTCGTTCAGGTAATGCGGGCAGGCACTGCCGGCAAGCAGGCCAAGACCAGGATGGAGGTCGTAACCATCCTCGGCCGTGCCAAGCAGAAGTTCGGAAAACCAGCAGATGGCGCCTGCGCTGACGCCGCTCAGGATCAGACCCCTATCCGTTGCCTCAAGGAGTGCATCGGCGATGCCGGTGTCGCGCCAATGGTCCAGCATCATGGTCGTTCTGCCACCACCGACATAGACTATGTCAAGCGTGGCCAGGAAGTGGCGCGCGGCGTCAATGGTGGCGTCGAGACGCAGAATCGTTGTTGACGCACAGCATTGGAAGCGGTCATGGAAGGCGTCAATTCGCAGCGGATCATCATTGCTGGCATGGCCAATATAGCCAATTCTGAGCTGTGAAGCCGGGCCGGCCAGCGCCACCAGGCGATCTTCAAGCAGCCTGTCGTCGGGGCAGTCATCCTCTGGATTGCTGAAGCCGCCGCCGCCAACAGCGAAAATTTGCACCGGTCGCGTCACCGACTTGCCTTTCTATTTCAATCAACCAGATCTGGCTCAATCAACCAGATCCAGCTTCAAACACAGCACCTTTGATCAGACCGTGAAGTGTCTGTCATACAACAATTTTGCGCAGATTCTCCTGATAGGCAATCTGTATGTAAAATTGGAAATCATCCGGTTTGTGTATCAATATATTCATAAATTCTATTTGTTATAAGGCGCTCGCAAACTCATACTTGCCGCATCAAATAAGGGGAGCACAGAGCCAGAGGCCTGAAGCGTCTTCAAAAAAACAACAGCCAAAGTCTGACCTGCTTCCTGAGGGAGGGCAGTCAGACAGACGTTATGGAGGAAATTCTATGAGAAAATGGTTTATAGCGTCAGCAATGACGCTGGTGTTGGTCGGGACGAGCGCAGTGGCAGACCCGACCGGTACCTTCAGGCAAGCCCATGAATATGGGTATGGCGACAAATCCAGCCTTGATCCGGCATCTCGTGGCCGGGTGATGCAAATCACCGAAAAGCTCATGAGCAGATTGATCCGGCCGGACATGCAAGGCTCACCAAGCCCGGATCTGGCAACATCCTGGAGCTCCAACGACTCGGCAACCGAATGGACCGTGAACTTGCGCGATGGCGTGACGTTCCATGATGGAAGCGCGTTCGATGCGGGTGATGTGATTTACACCTTCTCGCGCGTTCTGGACCCGGAAAACAAGTCACCGGCCCGTTCGGCGATCAAGATGATCGACAGTATGGAAGCTGTCGACAGCAAGACGGTGAAATTCACGCTGTCCACCCCGTTCGCCGACATGCCGTTGCAGTTGATGGATTACCGGCTGCGGATCATCCCCGAGGGTTCAGGCGACAGCATCGCCAGCTCAGGCGTTGGCACCGGCCCGTTCAAGCTTGTCTCATATGATGCGGCCGGCGTGACCAAGCTTGAGGCCAACATGGATTACTGGGAAGGCGCGCCAGGCGTTGCAAAGATGGAAATTATCGGCATCGGTGATGGCCAGGCCCGCATGCAGGCATTGCTTGGTGGACAGATCGATTTTGAAAACACGGTCACCAACCAGCAAAAGCCGATGTTCGCCAGCAGCAACAAATTCAAGATGATGGAAGTGCCAACCGGCAACTGGCGTGGTCTTGTGTTCCGTACAGACGTCGCGCCATTCACCGATGTGCGTGTGCGTCAGGCCGTGCGTATGGCTGCCGACCGCGAAGAGCTGATCAAGTTGATCATGGGCGGCGCGGCAACTGTCGCCTGTGACACGCCCGTCAAGCCTGACGACCAGTATCGGGCCGATATCAAATGCCCACAGGACATTGCCGGTGCAAAGAAATTGCTGGCTGATGCGGGTTTCCCGGATGGCATCGATATTGAAGTCTATGTCGCGACGCTGGAGCCAACCTGGCCAATTCTGGCTGAGGCCTATCAGCAGCAAGCGGCAGAAGCTGGCATCCGTGTCACCATCAAGCAGGTTCCGTCAGACGGCTATTGGAGTGACACCTGGATGCAGAAGACGGTTTCGGCAACACGCTGGAACGAGCGTCCTGCCGATTCGGCGCTGCATGAAATCTATCTCTCAAGCGCCAAGTGGAACGAGTCATATTACAATGACACCGGCTTTGATGCCCTGCTTGGCAAGGCGCGTCGGGAGTTGAATTTTGACAAGCGCAAGGCACTTTACGTGCAGGCGCAGGAGCATCTGCATGATACGGCCGGTACGCTGATCCCGTATCACGTCTCAAAGCTCTATGTCATGAATTCACGGGTCGACGGTATCGACGCGGTGGAAAACCACACCATCCGTTGGCACAAGGTAACGGTGAAGTAAGCCGACAATTAACACGGCGAAGACCAGAGTAACGGGCCAGCGGCCAGATCCGAATGAGTTCGGTTTGGCGCTGGCCTTTACATCACAAAACAACGCAGTGCCAGTAAACGGGGAGCCGCCAGATGCTGTTGATGCTGATCAGACGGGTCCTGCTTGGCCTTGTCACAGTCTGTCTTGTTTCTTTGATTATTTTCGCCGGTGTCGAAATCCTGCCAGGTGACGCCTGCACACAATATCTTGGTGAATATCAGAAAGATGATGAATTGCTGTCCCAATGCCGCAAGGATCTGGATCTGAATCGGCCAGCCTTTGATCGCTTTTCCGAATGGGCGGGAGGTGCCGTGACCGGCGATCTTGGTCTCGCCGTTGATGGCAAAACCAAGATCAGCGGCATCGTCGGCAGCCGGTTGCAGAATTCGCTTCTTCTGGCTTTGTGCGCGATGAGTATCGGCGTGCCACTGGCGTTATTGCTTGGTGTCGTTACCGGGTTGTGGCGCGACCGCATGCCAGATCTGATTGCCTCGACACTGGCGATCTTTGCCATGACCATCCCCGAATTTGTCTCAGCGACATTGCTGATCCTTATTTTCAGCATCTGGCTTGGCTGGCTGCCTGGCATTGTATTGACCTCTGCGAATGCCCCGGCGGCTGAATTCTTTCCTGAAATCCTGTTGCCGATGATCGTTCTGTCGCTGGTGATGTGTGCGCATATCATGCGGATGGTGCGCTCGTCGGTGATCGAGGTCATGGCCAGCGACTATGTGCAGATGGCAACCCTCAAGGGGGTACCCTATTGGCCGATGGTGTTCCGCCATGCACTGCCAAACGCGCTGCTGCCAGCAATCAATGTCGTTGCCCTGACGATTGCCTGGCTGCTTGGCGGCGTGGTCGTGATTGAGGTGGTGTTCAACTATCCGGGCCTTGGCCGGCTGATGATTGATTCGATCTCCGACCGGAACCTGCCCGTGGTGCAATCGATCGCGCTGATTGTTGCCAGTGTCTATGTCTGTGTGAACCTGGCGGCCGACCTCTTGACCATGCTGGCCAACCCGAAGCTTCGCACAATGTATACGAGGAAATGATGACCGTGATCACAAGTGGCAGCTCGGCATCGGGCAGCCGTGCGATTGGCGTTTTCAAGGATCTGGTGTCGCGACCATCCGGTGCGATCGGCCTTTGCCTTGTGGTGTTCCATGTCATTCTGGCGCTGGTCAGCCCTTTCATTGCGCCCTTTGATTACAAGCTGCAGAACTCGGCCCTGATGCTCAGCCAGCCTGACTCTGTCCACTGGCTTGGTGCCGATCATCTGGGGCGGGATGTTTTCTCGCGCACCCTGATGGGCGGGCGCGAGGCGTTGCTTGTCACCGGTGTTGCGACACCGCTGGCGGTGATCTGGGGCGGCTTTGTCGGCATCCTGTTCGGGCTGGTTGGCGGGCGGCTTGACGAGGTGCTGATGCGCGTTGTTGATGCCTTCCTGTCGCTGCCCTGGATTTTGAAGATGCTGGTGCTGATCGTGACCTTTGGCACCGGGGTCGAGGTTCTGATCCCAACCCTTGCCTTTTTCTATGGCATCCCGGTGATCCGCATTGCCAGGGCCGCCACACATGACGTCATCGCCCGCGATTTTGTGTGGGCGGCAAAGGCGCGCGGACATGGCCGGATCAGCATTATCTGGCGGGAATTGCTGCCAAATGTTCTGGACACGCTGATGGTTGAGGGGGCGATGCGCTGGTCTTGGATGCTGCTGGCCTTCTCCTCGCTCTCATTCCTTGGCTTTGGCGTGTCGCCGCCAACCCCCGACTGGGGTCTGATGATCTCGGATGCGCGCGGCTTCATGTCCTTTGCCCCCTGGGGGGTGATTGGGCCGGTGATCGCCCTGTCCTCGCTGATCATTGGTATCAACCTCACTGCTGATGCGCTTGCCAAGGCGCTTGGCATCGACCGTGCCCAAAAGGCCCCGATGTAAAATGAGCAAGCAACCATTCATCAGCGTGAAGAACCTGTCAGTGGGCTATGACAGCCGCACCGGAAAAACCATTCAGGTGTTGC
>SHBC01000068.1 GCA_004213025.1 SAR116 cluster bacterium | reverse complement strand
CCGGCAATGGCGGCGCGGCGGCTTTCCGGGGTGAAGTGGGCGTCATAGTCAAAGAATGAAGCCAGTGTCCGGATCTCCGGATGGTCAGGAACCGTCTGTGGTGTGAGATCGAAATCCAGATCATGGTAAAGGTCGTAGAATTCAGATGGGGCTGTCAGCGGATAATGCGGGCTGACAAGCGACACAAAGCTGGCCCAGGGTTTGCTGTCTGCCGCATCGGGCCGCGAGGTGATCCAGTCGACAGCCGCGTCGGTGATGGCGCGGTCATAGGCGGTGTAGCTGCTCTCGCCGGCACCGCTGTCGGCTGCCAGTTCGGCCGTGACGTCATAAGGTGGTGGGTTGTCGCGAAGCAGCCCAATGGCCCAGCCAACCCCGCCAACAACATGCATTGGCAGCAATTCCCGGGAAAAGCCGTTGTCATCCTCGCCTGAGCGATAATGCAGCTTGCCGATCGAGGTGGTTTCGATGCCATTGTCACGAAGTCGATGCATCCAGCTTGTCATCGTCCCGTCATAGGGCGTGGCGCTGTCCCAGAATCCGGTCTGATGAACATGCCGCCCGCAGGCCAGCGCGGCACGTGTCGGAACACACATCGGCGAGGCGGTATAGGCGTTGCCGAACCTTGTGCCGCGCTCGGCAAGCCGATCAAGATTCGGGGTCTGTACGAAGGGATGCCCCTCGCATCCCATGGCATCACGGCGATGCTCGTCAGAGATGATCACGAGCAGATTTGGTGGTGAGGTTGGCTGGCGGGGCATGTCTCGTCTATTTCTGGGGGTAGAGAGCGTCGATCCTGTCCCCATACAACTCGCGAACAACATGGCGCCTGACCTTGAGAGTCGCGGTCATCTGGCCGTTTTCGGTGGTGAAGGGCTCATCGGCGATGATGTAGCGCCGCACCCGTTCGAGTTGTGACAGGCGGCTGTTGGCGCGGTCCACAGCCTCACCAATCATCGTATAGAGAGCGTCCGGCGAGGGGGCGATGGCCCGCAGATCGTCCGATGGCACGATCACGGCCGATAGCCAGGGGCGTTTGTCCCCATCGACCATGACCTGTTCGATTTCGGGCTCAATCGTCAACAGCGCCTCGACGCGGCCGGGGGCGATATTCTCGCCGCCGGAATTCACGATGATGTCCTTCTTACGGCCGGTGATCGAGATATAGCCGTCAGCATCGATCTCGCCAATATCGCCGGTATGAAGCCAGCCATTGCGTATCGCCGCCATCGTCGCGGCGTCATCGCGCCAATAGCCCTTCATCAGCAGATTGCCGCGCACAAGGATCTCGCCATCATCGGCGATACGCAGATCGACGCCGGCAACCACCGGGCCAACCGTTTCAATCTTGATCTGTCCCGGCCGGTTGGCAGAGATCAGCGGCGAGGCTTCGGTCTGGCCATAGCCCTGCAGCAGATTGATTCCGAGCGCCATGAAGAAATTGCCGATTTCCGGATTCAACGCGGCACCGCCGGAAATGAAATATTGCAGCTGGCCACCGAGACGGGCCCGCACCTTGGTCCTGACAAGCCTGTCGACGACGAGGTTAAGAACGAATTCATGCGGCAGCAGATGTCGCCCGGCAAGGCGTTTGCTGCCAAGCCGTACCGCCGCCATGAACAGCTTTTCAGACAGCCCGCCCTTGGCCCGGACGCCGCGCATGATGCGGTCATGAAGCACCTCATAGAGGCGTGGCACCGCGGTCATCAGCGTGGGGGAGACCTCGATCAGATTGTTTGCGATCTGGTCGGTGCTCTCGCAATACCAGACTTCGGCCATGATCTGGAAGGGAAGATGCATGCCGGCGGTATGTTCATAGGAATGCGACAATGGCAACAGCGACAGAAAACGCTGGTTCTCGAGGACATTGCCCTCGGTAAGAAGCTCCATCGCTGCCTTGATGTTGGCCTGGATCGACCGGTGCGTCAGCATCACACCCTTGGGGCGCCCGCCGGTGCCGGAGGTGTAGATGAAGCAGCACACATCATCCGGCTGCTGAGCGGTGATCCGCGCGTCCAGATCCTCCAGCGGCGCCGCGCCGGCAAGCGCCGCCCCCCAGAATTGCAGCTTTGGCCGCAGCCCGTCAGGTGCGGTGAAACTGTCATCCATCACGATCAGGCTGTGAAGCGACGGTGCGCGGTTGGCGGCAAGCGCGATCCGCGAGGCCAGCATGCCGCCCGAGGTGATGGCAACGCTCGCCCCTGAATGATCCATGATGTAATGGTGGTCATCCTCGGTGTTGGTCGTATAGGCCGGCACGACGATGGCGCCGATTGACATCACCGCCAGATCGGCGATCGCCCATTCCGGCCGGTTCTCGGCCGAGACAAGGACACGCTCGCCTGGTTCGACCCCGCATTTCACCAGTACCGCGGCAAGTCGTCTGACATCATCAGCCACCGCACGCCAGCTATGGCCATGCCAACTGCCGTCACGTTTCTCGAACAACAGGTTGCGCTCGCCGCCCGCGTCAACATTGGCAAAGAAGGCCTGCGGCAGGTTTGCCGTCTCGACATAATGCGTGCCTTCGGGCCAACGTTCCTGTGTCATCCAAATCATATCCCGGGCGCGCTGCCCCTGTGGTCGCAATGGCGTGTCAGAAAAGCTTAATGAAAAACCCCTCCGCTGCAAATCTCTTTAAGCACCGGTGATGCCGATGCCAGATCATGCGGTTATCAGATCAGGCGGGTGCCAGATCAGGCAGGTATCAGGGGGCGGCCCGCAACATGCAGCTGACCATGCTGTCCCACAGCTCGCCACAGAGACGCTGCGCGTCCTCTGCCAGCATCTTGCTGGTGGTGATGCGGAAAATCGACGATCCGTCATCACGCAGCCAGGGTGTGATGGTCAGCCCGGTAAGGGCGCTCTTGTCGGGGAAGTTTGTCTGGATCCGGCTGATCTCGGACAACGCCCCGGTGCGTGAGCTGAAAGCGCCAAGCTGACCATTCGCCTCGGTCCCGGCCGCAAGGTCTTGCTGCAAGGTGGTGATTTTGCCGCGAAGCTGATCACTCTCTGCCGTCAGATCATCCAGTTTTGTGCTGAGAATCCTTTTGGTGTCGATCTCGCGAAGAAGGCGGTCATTGTCGATTTGTAGAATGGCAACTTCATTCGACAGATCATCTGTCCGCGCCTGTGCCTTCTGCAGGCGGTGCAGCATGTCGGCAACAGTGTCCTCGGCCTGTTTGATCGTCGTCGCGGCGAGAATGGCGCTGTCACCCTCACAGGCGGCAGGCTTGTCCTCTGTTGTGCTGGAAAGCTTGGGAAGTGGCGCCTGGCCAGGCGAACAGGCGGCAAGCGAGGGATGTCTTTTCAGGATTGCCTGGTCGGCCTGCGCATAAAGCCCTGCGCACACATCGCCAATCATGTCGCTGGCGGCATCGCGGGCCACCGGGTCAAGGATTTCGGCATTGGCCGGGTTGGCAAGATTGTTCAGCAGCCACATCGAGTAGCGGTTGAGAAGCTTGTCAATGGCGGCGTTGTCGATGTCATTCCGACCTTCCAGTTCGCCCGCGCGCCTGATCACCGAGCCTGAATAGGCACGCCGTTCGGACCACAATCGTCCCACTTTCTCATCAACAAGGCTCTGCATCGCCATGAGGTCCGCAAACGCGCCACAGACCGCACCCTGTTCGGCCATCGAAGCATGCGTCTGCCAGGTGCCGAGGTCGATTTCGGCATGGGCGGCTTTCGGCGACAGCGAAATCGCGACAAGCGCTGCGAATAGACGGAACCTGAACATACGCACCAAATAACAGGCCACCCGACGCATCATGCCGGTATGGGTTCAACAAAGTCGAAGGAGTTTAGGCTATTTTAACCAAATCTGTCAGCAACCAGTCAGTAACCTGTCAGTAACTTGGCGGTGGCGTCTCAGATGCGCCCTATCGCGAGAATTGCAGCGCGTCGCCGGCCGCGCGGATCAGCGCCATCGCCTTGTTCTGCGTTTCCTCATATTCGGCCTGCGGATCACTGTCATAGACAATTCCGGCGCCGGCCTGGATATGAAGCTTGCCGTCACGGACAAGCGCTGTTCGAAGGGCGATACAGGTATCGAGATCGCCAGCCGCCGATATATAGCCGATGGCGCCGGAATAGACGCCGCGCCGGTCGGGTTCAAGTTCGTCGATAATCTGCATGGCGCGGATTTTTGGTGCGCCTGAAACGGTGCCGGCCGGGAAGCCGGCAATCATCGCATCAACAGCGTCGAGATCCGGCCTGATTTCGCCTTCCACCTGCGAGGCGATATGCATGACATGGCTGTAATATTCGACCTCATAGTTTGATTTCACGCGCACGGTGCCGGGGCGTGCCACGCGCCCGACATCATTCCTGCCAAGGTCGAGAAGCATCAGATGCTCGGCCCGTTCCTTGACATCGCCCATCAGATCTTCGGCATTGGCGGCGTCTTCCTCGGGCGTTGCGCCGCGCTTGCGGGTGCCGGCGATGGGCCGGATGGTGACAACATCATCACGAAGCCGGACCAGAATCTCCGGACTCGAACCGACAATCGCCAGATCGTCGAAATCAAAGAAGAACAGGAATGGCGAGGGGTTCAGGCGGCGCAGGCTGCGATAGAGATTGAATGCCGGCAGGTGGAACGGGATCGAGAATCGCTGCGAGAGCACCACCTGAAAGATATCACCGGCGCGGATGTGATCCTTGGCCGTCTCGACCATGGCCAGGAAATCCTGCTGATCCACATTCGATTGCGGTTGCGGAAGCACTGCCTGGCTGCCGCCGGCCTCGGTTGCCGGCATTGGCGCATCAAGCGCCTTCAGCGCGTTGGCAATTCGGCTCTGCGCAACATTCCAGGCTGCCGCAGGCTCATCCCATTCCGTGGGGCGTACCTGAACGACAAGTGTGATGCTGTCGCGAAGCCTGTCGAAAATGGCGATAAGCGAAGGTCTGACAAGCATCGAGTCGGGCGTGTCGATCGCCACCGGGTTGGAATCCGGAATGGCCTCGATATGTCTGATCATGTCATAGCCGAAATAGCCAAACAGCCCGGCCGCCATCGGTGGCAGCGTGCCGGTGTCGGTCATCGCGGATTCGGCCATCAGCGCGCGAAGTGATTCCATCGGGGGGCGGTCGTCGGCGATGAATTCATCACCATCCTGCGGCGCGCGGTTGATCTCGGCAGTTGTGCCGCGGCACCGCCAGATCAGATCGGGAGCAAGGCCGATGATCGAGAAGCGGCCGCGTATTTCCCCGCCCTCGACCGATTCCAGCAGGAAGGTGTTCCGACCACCTGCCGCGAGACGAAGATAGGCGGAAACGGGGGTCTGCGTGTCGGCAACGAGTTCGCGCGCCACCAGCTGCGGGGTGCCGCCGGCAAACCCGTCGGCAAAGCGGTCGAAATCGTCGTCACCAGCCATGATTACTGACTGCCAATCAACAGCTGCTGAACCCCGCCAAGGCGAATCTGCAGGTCATGCGTCTGTGACAGATCACGCGACAATGTGCCCAGTATGTCCTGCTGAATGGCTCGGTTGGTGAAATTGCGAAGCAACTGTGCCGTTTCGGTAAGCTCGGATTCCTCAGCCGCGGTGACAGTTTCCGTGCGCACGGCGATGGCCTCGCTGCCACTTTCGACAACCCGGCTTTCGCCGATCGCCTGGCTGAAGGCGGCGGCGGCAATGAGGCGTGCAGCCTCATGGTCGAGGCCGGTGCCGGTGCGCCGGAAGGTGGTGGTTTCGTCGGCAGCGTCAAAGGCCGAGGCATCGCTGCTCAGCGTGGTGGCCTTTTCACGTGCCACCTTGATTGCCTCGACCAGCTTCCAGTCGGCGATGGCCCGGTTCCGTACCTCGGCCAGATCACGCTCGCGCGGGTCGGTCTCACCCGTCACCTCGACGACAAAGAACATGTCGTTGGCGCCTTCCTGGATGACGCTCAGATCGTCAACCTCATTTGACCAGATGGTGTCCAGCACAAGGCTGTCCTGTGCCAGTTCGGCGCCGTCTCCACCATAGGGGGCGCCGTCGATGTCGTTGCCGCGCCGGTCGATATCCGGCAGCGTCACAAGCGTACCGCCGACCTCCGCAATGGCCTCGTCAATCGTCGCGCCGGACGCCAACACATCTTCCAGAATATTGGCCTTCTCGAAAATCATGTCGGTCGCGGCT
>SHBC01000067.1 GCA_004213025.1 SAR116 cluster bacterium | reverse complement strand
GCTGCCGTCACGATCCGTGCCCGCGGGGTCAGTCCATGCGCGCGGATTGCTTCCAAACTGGCAATGATCATCGCGGCGGCGCCGTCATTCACTCCACTGGCATTGCCGGCTGTCACGCTCCCGCCTTCGCGGAACGGTGTTGGCAACTTGGCAAGCTGCTCCAATGTGGTCTGCGGGCGTGGATGTTCATCGGTGTCGACGGTGACCGGGTCTCCCTTGCGCTGAGGGATTACCACCGGGGCGATTTCAGCGGCAAGCCGGCCATTCGCCATCGCGGCACCGGCCTTCTGTTGTGATCGCAGTGCGAAGGCGTCCTGGTCGGCGCGGCTGACCTTCCATCTCTCGGCAACATTCTCGCCGGTTTCGGGCATGGAATCGGTGCCATAAAGTGATTTCATCTGGCGGTTCACGAACCGCCAGCCGATGGTTGTGTCATAGATCTCAGCCTTGCGGGAAAAGGCGCTGTCCGCCTTTGGCATCACAAAGGGCGCGCGGCTCATGCTTTCCGAACCGCCGGCGATCGCAAGCCCGCCTTCGCCGGCCTTGATCATCCGCGATGCGGCGATGACTGCCTCCATGCCTGAGGCGCACAGCCTGTTGACGGTGATTCCGGGAACGCTCTGCGGCAGGCCTGCCAGCAACAATGCCATCCGGGCCAGATTGCGGTTGTCCTCGCCGGCCTGGTTTGCCGCGCCAAGGATCACCTCATCCACCGCCGACCAGTCCAGATCGGGATTGCGTGCCTGCAGCGCGGTGAGGGGGTGTGCGGCAAGATCATCCGCGCGCACCCCGGACAAGGCCCCACCGAACCGGCCTATTGGCGAGCGCACGGCATCGCAGACAAAAACTTCGGTCATAATTGCCCCTCACTAACTGTAATTATTTCAATTGTGGCATGATTACCGGCGCGTGGCTGGCGACGCCACCAAAAAAAGCCGCTTCGTGCCGTGTAAGGTGATCGGGGCTTGCGCGGCGGGGGCAGGCATGCTGTCTTGTGCCGATACCGCCGAATCGGCGCTAAATTGGTGCCAGATCGGCGTCAGATCGGCGTTGAGCATTAGGGATGCTTATGACAGACAAGACTTCTCAGGATGACATGCTGAAGGTTACTCTTCTTGGTACTGGCATTCCCAACCCGCAGATCAACGCCTTTGGCACATCAACGCTGATCGAGGCCGGCGGTCAGCGGGTTCTGATCGATTGTGGCCGCGGGACGGCCATCCGCCTGTCACAGATCGGTCTCGGGGTTGGCTGCGTCGATACGATCATCATCTCGCACTACCATTCAGACCATTATTCTGGGCTGTTTGACATGGCGATGACCGGCAGCATCCCGCAGAAATTTGGCGGGCGCAACGCGCCGCTGCAGGTCTATGGCCCGCCTGGTATCCACGATATTGCCGACGGTGCCTGGCTGGCGACCAGTCCCGACCGGGCGATCAGGGTTGCCGACAGTGAAATTGATCCCGAGCATATGCGGGTCATCCCGCATGAATATGCCGAGGGTGTTGTCTATGATTGTGACGGGCTGGTGATCCGCGCCATCAAGGTCGATCATGGTGAGTTTATCCGCCTTGCCTATGGATTCAGGGTTGAATATGGCGGGCATGTCTTCGTTCACAGCCACGATACGCGCTATAATGAAAACCTGATCGCGCAGGCGCAGGGGGCGGATGTCTTCGTTCATGAGGTTGGCGCGGCCCGGCCCGAGGTGCTTGCCAACTATCCGGCGGTAAAGGTGGCGATTGACCATCACGCCACCCCGGCCGAGGTTGGCCGGGTGTTCGCCCAGACAAAGCCGCGGCTTGCCTTGCTGACGCATCTTGTGCTGCTGAAGCCCGACCCGGTATCGGTCAATGAAGTGATGACGGAACTTGCCACCGAATATGATGGAACGGTTCTGGTTGCCGAGGATCTGATGACAATCCAGATCGGTCGTAACATTTCGGTCATTCCTTACCATCATGGAGGCAAGCCCGGTGGTATGGTGTGACAAGTTCACCGAAGTCTGAGAGAAGGTTTAATAAGCGATGAAGGTTCTGGTAACAGGTGCTGCCGGCTTTATCGGCATGCACTGTGTAGAACGGTTGCTGGCGCGCGGTGACAGCGTCATCGGGATCGATAATCTGAATGATTATTACGAGGTATCGCTAAAGAAAAGCCGTCTGGCGCGGATTGCAGGCCACCCGGCCTTCACAAACCATGTAATCTCGATTGAGGATCGGGATGCAATGGCAGACCTCTTTGCGCGGGAGACACCGGATCGCGTGATCCATCTCGCGGCGCAGGCCGGTGTGCGCTACTCGATCGACAATCCACATGCCTATGTCGATGCCAACCTTGCCGGCTTCATGAATATTCTGGAGGGGTGCCGGCATAACGGCGTCGAACATCTTGTCTATGCCAGTTCATCCTCGGTCTATGGCGGCAATGAGGTGGCGCCGTTCAGCGAGCATCACAGCGTCGATCATCCCGTCTCGCTCTATGCGGCGACAAAGAAGGCGAATGAGTTGATGGCGCATACCTACAGCCATCTGTTCGACCTGCCGACAACAGGCCTGCGGTTCTTCACTGTCTACGGTCCGTGGAACCGGCCCGACATGGCGCTTTTCAAATTCGCCAGCGCCATGCTGAGGGGCGAGGCCATCGACGTCTATAATAATGGCGAGATGGTGCGCGACTTCACCTATATCGATGACATTGTCGAGGGTGTGATCCGGGTGCTTGACAAGACAGCCACGCCGAACCCGGACTTCGATCCGAAGATGCCCGACCCGCACTCCTCACATGCACCGTTCCGGGTGTTCAACATCGGCAATGGCAATCCGGTGCCGTTGATGGACTATATAGGTGCGCTGGAATCGGCGCTTGGCCTCACCGCGAAGAAGAACATGATGCCGATGCAGCCCGGCGACGTGCCGATGACGAATGCCGACACCTCGGAACTGGCCAAATGGGTCGGCTTCGCGCCTGATACCGATGTGCGCGATGGTGTGAAGCGCTTTGCCGAATGGTATCTGGCCTATCACGGCAAAAACGACTAGCCGCCGCCGTCTCCGACCCTGTCCTCTGTCTTGGTCTCGATCTCGAGACAGGCGCGAAGCCTGTTCAGGCTGACCACAAGATCGTGAAGCTCCTCGCTGCCAAAGGCATCCTCGATGGCGGCGTATTTGCGCTGGGACACCTGCCAGATATCGGTGAACAACGCCTCGCCTTGTGGCGTCAGTTTGATCACCCGCTGCCGCCGGTCGCGCGATGGCACCTGTTCAACCAGCCCCAGATCACCAAGATGGCGCACAATGCGCGTCAGTGACGGCGCCAGGATGACGCAACTTTTCGCGAGGGTCGTGGTGTCAAGAGCGGCGCCGCCGGCAAGCGCCCTGATCACCCGCCATTGCTGCAATGTGAGTCCGGCCTCACCAACATGATCGCGAAACTGTGCCGTGACGGCGTCCCGCGCCCGCAAAAGCGCAATGGTCAGCGAATCATCATAGCGCGGTGCCTCAGTCACCCTTTGCCTCGCCTGCCTTCAGGAAATTGTGGATGGTGTTGAACCGCTTTTCCGAAAAGCGGGACTCGATCTCCATGACCTCAAGCGACAGGGCGAACGGGCGCTCGCCAACCCGCGGCCCCAGCCATGCTTCGGCCGCCGCATAGATCGTCTCGGTCACCGCCACCCTGACATCCTCATCACGCCCCATGCCCATGCGAAGTGTTATGTCGATAAAGGCAAGCTCATCCTCGCCGCTGGCAACCGCGCTGACATCAACCCTCGTGCCGCGAACGCGAATGCCGCCAAGCGGAAAGATGCCCGATCCGGTCATCGCATCGCGCAGATGCCCGCAGAACTCCTGCAAATCCATATCGGCTTCAAGATTGGCGGAATATTCAAAGCTCAGATGGGCCATGGGGTGGTTCCTGTGTCGCGGAGGCTATTGACTCGCCAAATCATTTACGGGATCATTTACTTAACATGTGAATTAAATCACAGTTGAGATCAAAGTCAAACTTTTGGAGCGGTCATGACCCCTGCCAGCAACCCTCAGGCCGACAATCTTCAAAAGGCGGAGATGTTCCTGTCATCCCGGCGCGACAAACCGATCCTCAATCATATCGGTGGCACCGATTGCCCGGCCAGGTCTGGCAAGATGTTTGAGAGCGTCTCGCCCATCGACATGGCCCGGGTCGCGACGGTGGCGCGGGGTGATGCGGCGGATATTGATGATGCCGCCAAGGCGGCCACCGATGCCTTTCCCGCCTGGCGCGACATGGATGGTGCGGAGCGCCGTACCATTCTTCACCGCATTGCCGACGGCATCGTTGCGCGGGCCGAGGAAATCGCGCTTCTGGAATGTATTGATACTGGCCAGGCGCTGCGCTTCATGTCGAAGGCGGCCCTGCGCGGGGCCGACAATTTCCGCTTTTTCGCCGACAAGGCGCCCTATGCCCGCGATGGGCAGAGCCTTCATGCCGCCAACCAGTTGAATGTCACATCGCGGCGGCCAATCGGGCCGGTCGGGGTGATCACGCCCTGGAACACGCCCTTCATGCTGTCGACATGGAAGATCGCGCCGGCGCTGGCGGCGGGATGCACCGTCGTTCACAAGCCGGCAGAACTGTCACCCGTGACGGCACGTATCCTGATGGATATCGCCGCCGAGGCCGGTTTGCCGCCGGGGGTCTGGAACCTTGTCAACGGCATTGGCGAGGAGGCGGGACGCGCGCTGACGCAGCATCCGGCGATCAAGGCCATCGCCTTTGTCGGTGAAAGCGCCACCGGCAAGATGATCATGCGGCAGGGCGCCGACACATTGAAACGCGTGCATTTCGAACTTGGCGGCAAGAACCCGATGGTTGTCTTCGCCGATGCCGATCTGGAGCGCGCCGCCGATGCCGCGGCCTTTATGATCTGGTCGCTGAATGGTGAGCGCTGCACATCATCAAGCCGCGTTCTGGTCGAGGCCTCGGTTCATGATGATTTTGTCGCCGTTCTTGCCGACAAGGCGCGCCGCCTGAAAATTGGCCATCCGCTGGACCCGGACACTGTGGTCGGGCCTTTGATCCATCCCGATCACGAGACCAAGGTGCTGTCCTATTTCGACGTCGCGCGGGCCGAAGGCGTGGCCGTCGCCGCTGGCGGCGAGAAGGTGATGGAGGGCGACTTTGCCGCCGGTTGCTATGTCGCGCCAACCCTGTTCACCGGGGCCAGCCAGACGATGCGGGTGGCGCGTGAGGAAATTTTCGGCCCGGTCCTGACAGCGATCCCGTTCGAAACGGAGGATGAGGCGCTTGGCCTTGCCAATGATGTGGCTTACGGTCTTGCCGGATATCTGTGGACGAATGACGTGACGCGCGCGCTACGTTTCAGCGACGGGATGGATGCCGGGATGATCTGGGTGAATTCGGAGAATGTGCGGCATCTGCCGACCCCCTTTGGCGGCACCAAGGAGTCAGGAATTGGCCGTGATGGTGGTGACTGGTCCTTCGATTTCTACATGGAAACCCGCAATGTTGCCTTCGCCACGGCGCCGCGCAATGTCCCGAAACTCGGCCTCTAGGAGCGCGCCATGCCGGTTCCCGCGCCAAATCTCTACCCGGATTTCAACATCATTCGCGTCTCGCATGCCGAACTGATTGTCACCGACCTTGCCGCAAGCCGCGCCTTCTATGCCGATACGCTGGGGTTGCAGGTCAGTTTCGAGGATTCCGAGATCATCTGCCTGCGGGCGATGGAGGAACGCGGCCATCATTGCCTGGTGCTGCGCCGCGGTGCGGAGCCAAGCTGCAGCTATCTGGCCTTCCGGCTGTTCTCGGAAGAGGATGTCGACCGCGCCGCCGCGCATTTTATCGGAAAGGGGCTTGCTGTGGAGTGGGTCGAGCACCCGTTTCAGGGTCGCACGCTGCGCGTTCGTGATCCGCATGGCATTCCGCTCGAATTCTATTTCGAGATGCAGCTCCTGCCGACCTTGCATCAACAATATGCCCTCTATAAGGGCGTAAAGCCGTTGCGGATCGATCATTTCAACTGCTTCTCGCCGCATGTCGATGACAGCGTCGCCTTTTATAATGACATGGGTTTCCGGACCACCGAATATACCGAGGATCAGGAGACGGGCCGGCTCTGGGCGGCCTGGATGCACCGCAA
>SHBC01000066.1 GCA_004213025.1 SAR116 cluster bacterium | reverse complement strand
ATGGAAAAGCTTTGTTGAGGCTGATGATGTCGCCGAGCCAAGATCATTCATCTCGGCAAGCCCGACATTCAGTCCGCGCCCCGCCGCATCCCTTGCGATACCGCAGCCATTCACCCCGCCGCCGATGATGAATAGGTCGAAATCCTGAATGTTTCCCGTGTCAGCCATTTATCCCGCGTCATGAGACATGATAATCTAGGTTTGTTCAGCGTTCGTCAGTCTAAGGTATAACCCTGCCCCTCAGGGCGTGTAATCCACAACTGGCTGGCCGTTTGCGATCCAGCCTGTGATACCGTCTGACAGATGCGTCACATCGGTGAAACCAAGCTGTTCGATCAGCGCATTGCCAAGGCTGGTCGTCCGGCTGCCGGTCCGGCAATACAGCATGACCGGCGTGTCGGGTGAGGGGGCAACAGACCTGAAACTGTCGAGAAAGTCAGGATCGACCTGGCCACTTGCCTGAAAGGCGGTCACGGTCTCGGCGCCCTCGATGATACCGGTCTCGCGCCATTCATCCTCACGCCTGATGTCGATGATCACGACGCCGTCCTTCTGCGCCTGCAACAGGGCTTCCGGCGTTGCCTCGCCAAGCGTTACCGGGGTGCTGACATCCAGCAATTCGATCTCGAAGACCAGCGTCGCGTTCGGCGGGATCACACCACCCGCCCCGGCGGCGCCATAGCCAAGCTCGGGCGGGATGGTCAGGCGGCGCGTCTCGCCAATCTTCATGCCAGCAACACCGTCTTCCCAGCCGCGGATCACCTGGCCGGCGCCAATGGTAAAGGCGAAAGGCTGGCCGCGCGGTCGCGAGGCGTCAAACACCTCGCCATCCTCCAGCCGGCCTTCATAATGGACGCTCACCCTGGTGCCGGATTCGGCCACCGCGCCGTCGCCTTCGGTGATGGTTTCAATCTGCAGATCGGCCGCCATGGCACTTTTCCCCATAATCAGACACGCCAGAAGAGTCAGGCGAAGAAGCCAGTTTTTCATATCCAGTATCCTGTCCATCATACATCCTTCGGGCGCGCATGCCGTGGATATCTAGCCGTGGATATCTAATGGTGTGATGGCGATCAGCCATACTGCCATCATCAGGTCCTGACCCGCGTCACCTGTTCCCGAGTGATATACTACCGCCGCGCGGAGAATGACAGCCCCGGGACACATGATCTGTCAGATGGGCCGATTTTTTGCGTAGAGGAGCAGTTGCACGGAGGAGCAGTTGCACGGAGGTGTAGTTGCATTGCGATGCCGGCAAGCTATGGCATACTGATGATGAGACTAGCCTGAATATCCAAAACGACAGATGTGCCCCTATGGGCATGTCGGACAAGCACATCTCAAACTGGGGAGGTAAATATGAAGTTTCTTGTTCTTGGAAGCTATTCGAATGAAGCACTTGGCGGGTTCGTCGCCAGCCCGGAAGATGACCGCGAGGCCGCGGTTGGTGCGATGATGGAAAAACTGGGTGCGAAGATGCATTCCATGCAATTCCTTCGCGGTGAGTATGACTTCGCCATCATGGGCGAGGCGGACAGCTTTGATGATGTTGCCGCGGTGAAGATGCTTGTCGCCGCCTCCGGCGCGATGAAGGAGTTGAAGATCATGGAGGTGGTGGATATGAACGGCATCGCCGGCAAGGCGAATGCCATCGCCGGCGCCTATCGCAAGCCCGGATCCTGATCGAATAGGCCATGTCCGGCGGGGAATTTATGTCGCCGGGCATGGCTGTTGCCATTTTGTGGCCTGACTTTTGGGCCTGACTTTTGGGCCGATATGTCAGGCCTGAGACGCCAGTGCTAGTCGTGCAGGATGGCGAAACACTCGCCCTGCGCCTCATGCGTCATGGTGATGCCGTTCTCGCTTGTCGATTTGCTGCGATGTTCTTCCTGCCGGGCGAGGTTCGCCTCGAAGGCGGCCTTTGATGTGAAGATGCTGACCGACCCGTGCGTCTGGCTGTCGATCTCGAACCAGTAAATATTTACCAGATTCGGATTTTCACGCCATTGTGACTGCACCTCGCGCATACGCGCCTTGTCCATATCGTCGGGATGCTTCCAGATAGTTGAAACAACGTAGTTCATGATCGTCCTCCCTTCATGGTAATGGCCACTTGGTAATGGCCCTTTGGTGATGTCGTCACTCGTCGGTCGATTTGGGTTTTTCATCGCCCCAGATCCAGTTGATGACGAAATGCAGGATGACCGCCGGTCCCAGATACAGCGCCGCCAGCGTGATCTGCGTGGTCAGTTCGGCCGCCCCGGCCTGCGCCTTGGCGCACAGGAACACGGCAGCGGCATAGGTCAGGATAATGGCAAGGCGGCGGCGGTTCTTCATGCGATATTCCTCAACGGACCCGGTCAGCCACCCGGGCCGTCGGGTTTGTTATTCAATAACCCTAATTAAGCCTGTCGCAATCCCGCATGTCCAGATATCTCGAAGCCTTATTCCGTGGCCTGTGTTGCCTGGTGCAGGCGGTCGAGGCAGCCCTATTCCGCTGTGCTGGTCCGCTGGCGGAACGACCAGCCGGCAATGCCGAGCAGCGTCAGCATCGCCGGGTACAGCAATGATGACAGACCTTCGGCCAGCAGCAGGCCAACCACCACAAGGATGGCAAGGGTGGCGACGATCCGGTCGCGCCGGTGGCGGGCATGTCTGAACAGGGTGAAGCCGGCCAGACCGTAGAGGATGAAGAAATTCTGTCCGGCGATGGCAAGCATGCCCTTGATGTCCAGCAAATCCATGCTGTCACTTGCCAGCACCAGAAGGATGACAAGGCTTGTCAGCACCACCGAGGACACCGGTGTGCCGGCAGTGTTCAGATTCAGGCGGACAAACAGGTGCCCCTCGCGGCTGAGCGCGAAGACCATGCGTGACACGGCCCAGATTGCGCCCATCAGATTGGCCGCGATGACAAGCGTGGCGATGTCGGCCACGACGATGCCGCCAGCCGCGCCAAGCCGGGCGCCGAGGATGTCGACAAACACCGCCTCATGCGATTCCACATCCGGTGCTGTCTGGGCTAGGAACGCCATCGCCATATACAGCAAGCTGGCGATGGCGAATGACAGCAGCATGGCGCGCGGGAAGTCGCGTTTCGGGTTACGGAATTCCTCCGACAGGCCGGATGCCACCTCCCACCCCGTAAAGGCGAAAAAGATCATCATGAAAGGTGCCAGAACAACGGACAGGCTGATCTCGGCAAGTGGCGCGATGGTCATCCTCGCGGTGGCCCAGTCAACGCCCGCCAGACCGACGCCAATGATTGCCAGCAATACGATCAGGATGGTTGAGGCGATGATTGTTGACAATCTGGCCGCTATATCTGGCGAGGCGGTCAGACCCAGAGTGGCGAGGATGACGATGGCGGTTATGTAATGCCCGGCGGTCAGCGCGATCGCTGGCAGTCCGAATGCCACGGCGCCAAGAAAGATCAGTGATGCCACGACATATCCGGCCCCGCCGAAGGCAAGCTTGACAAAATGCGCGATTCCCCCGGCATCGGGATGCCGGCCACCAAGAATGACAAAGACCAGCAGAAGCGGAATCGCGGCAATGATGCAGACCAGCCACGCCCATAGCGCCTGATCCCCGGCCATGGCGACGGTCAGTCCCGGCAAGGCCAGCAGACCCGCCCCGACAACGATGTTCAGCATCAGTCCGGTGCCGCGAAGGACGGTCAGCGTCGGTTTCAATTCTGACATGCTTGTCTCCAACTCGGGCGGCTTTGGGGCCTTAGCGGCGGCGTGAGACAGACTGTATCGCCGGTTAAACCGGGTCGCCGATCACGATGTGGCCAGATCTCGATGTGACCAGATCATGTTTCAGGCAGGTCACCTGTCACGGCGCGGTACATCTCGGTATGGTCCGCGGCCGCGCCAAGCGCCGCCAGCCCGGCGCGAAGCTGGGCCAGCACCGCCGCGCTCACCTCGCCATCATGGCCGGCATCGGCCAGCAGAGAGGCGGCGATCGACACATCCTTTTCCATCAGTGCCAGCGCAAATCCGGAATCATAACTGCCGCTCAGCACGAATTTGTCGATCTTCACCTGCGTGGTGTTGTTGCGGCCTGTCGACCCGTTGATCACCTCCAGAAACCGCGCTGGCGCGATGCCGCGCTGGCTGGCGGTTGCCAGCGCCTGGAAACTGGCAATCAGGCCGGCCGCCGAGACATAATTGTTCAACGCCTTCATCGCATGGCCGCATCCGGCCGGGCCAAGATGAACGGCATGCCCCATGCAGGACAGAACCGGCAGGGCGGTTGCAAAGGCGGCTTCACTGCCGCCGGCCATGATTGTCAGCTCTGCCGTGCGGGCCCGCGCCACGCCGCCAGATACCGGGGCATCGACAAGATCAAGGCCGAGATGCGACAGGCGGTGCGCCAACGCAAGGCTGTCATCGGGATGCGCGGATGACATGTCGATGAAGCGCGCCCTGCATCCGGTGGTGATCAGCTGGTCAACGACGCTGGTGACGACGCCGCCATCTGGCAGCATGGTGATGATGACATCACTGCCGACAAGATCATCCAGCGATGCGGTGAAGGCGATTCCGGCGGGAATCTCCGCCGGTTCGATCAGGTCATGACCGGTCACCTGCCAGCCATCACGAAGCAGGTGAGGGGCCATGACAAGCCCCATCTGGCCAAGCCCGACAAATCCAATTTTCACGGGATCGCCCTCCAGTCAGTGACGGGTCTATGCGGTTGCTTCAGGCAACAGCCGCACCGGCGCCGGTCCATTTTGTCGTCATGTCGAACGCGCTGTCATAGCCGAACAGCGCCGCCGACCCGCCGGTATGGATGAACATCACCCGCTGGCCGGCGGTGAAATGGCCGCCGCGTATGAGGTCGATAAGGCCGGCGGCGGCCTTTGCCGAATAGACCGGGTCCAGCAGGATGCCCTCGCATTCGGCGAACATCGAGATCGCTTCAAGACAGCCCGGCGTTGGAATGCCATAACCATCGCCGACATAGTCACAATTCGCAACGACACCGCCGCGTGACACCACCCCCGGACAGCCTAGCTTTTCCGCCGTCGCGGCGGCCAGCGCGAAGACATTCTCCTCCTGCTTGGCCTGCGGCGCGCGCACTCCGATCCCCAGCAGCGGGATGCCAGCATTCATCGCGGCAAGCCCGGCAACAAGCCCGGCCTGCGTGCCGGCGCTGCCGGTGGCATGGACGATATGGTCGATGGCAAGCCCGGCCTCGTTCAACTGCCCCAGCATTTCCATCACCGCGTTGACATAGCCAAGCGCGCCGGTCGGGTTCGATCCGCCCCCCGGTATGGTGTAGACGGCCGTACCAGCCTGGCGGTGCGTTGCGGCTGCCGCCTCCAGCGCGGCATTCATATCGCCGCCGGCGGCGCGCATTTCGGTTGTCGCACCATGAAGATGGTCGAGAAGCACATTGCCATTGTGATTGTAGTTATGCGCGTCAGATCCGGTGCGGTCTTCAAGCAGGATATGACATCCCAGCCCAAGCCGTGCCGCCGCCGCGGCGGTCTGGCGGGCGTGATTCGACTGTGTCGCGCCCTGCGTCATCACCATCTCGGCTCCGTCTGCCACCGCCTCGGCCATCAGGAATTCCAGCTTCCTTGTCTTGTTGCCGCCGGTCGACAGGCCGGTGCAGTCATCCCGCTTGATCCAGATTTCCGGACCGCCAAGCGCCGCCGACAGCCGTGGCATGGGTTCGATGGGGGTGGGAAGATGGGCCAGCGATATACGGGGAAAACGGGCCAGATTCATGATCTTAGTTCCTCTCCAGGGATGCAGCGAAATCGCGAACCGCCTCGATGAATGGTCTGTCGGCGGCAAATCCCAGGCGCGCCGCGCGGTCGCTCTGTGCCGTGGTGGGCCATCCCGACACGATCCGCTCGATTGCCTCGTCTCGCTCAAAACTCAGCCGCGCCACCGCATCCTCACCACCAACCTCGCGCAGCGCCTCGACCATTTCGCCGACCGTCACCGAAATGCCGGGCAGGTTGAGGCCAAGCGGGGCGCCCCAGCTGTTATCGTCAATCGACATGGCGTGAATAAACCCGTCGACGGCAGCGGTCGGTGAATTCAACACGACGCGGAGCCCGGTATCCACAGGAACATTGGCACGCTCGCCCTGCAGCGGTTCGCGGATCATGCCCGACAGAAAGCTGCTCGCCGCGGCGTTTGGCTTGCCGGGGCGCACGCTG
>SHBC01000065.1 GCA_004213025.1 SAR116 cluster bacterium | reverse complement strand
TATGTCCTGATTTCGGTGTTTTTCATCGTCGCCGTGATCTGGGCTGTCGATGCCGAGATCGACGAGCAGGTCCGGGCCGAGGGCATGGTCTTCACGCCGTCCGAGGTCCAGCATGTGCAGAGCCGTCTTCCAGGCTCGGTCGTCCTGATCAATGCGAAATTGGGGCGGGAGGTCGAAAAAGGTGAGGTTCTGTACCGGCTCGAGGATGAGGATGTCACAGCGAATTTCGCCGACAATGAAATTGCGCTGAACGCGGCCCGGGCAGCCGAATTGCGGCTGTCGGCCGAGGCGTCAGGTGCCACAAGGCTGATCTTCCCGGCCGAGCTGGTGGGCGCTGCGCCGGACATGGTGGAAAAGGAGGCATCGCTGTTCACGAGCCGTGCCGAGGCGCTCGCCAAGCGGGTGTCGGTGTTGCGTGACAATATCGTGACATTGCAGAAAACCATCATCGAGAAAGAGGCCGAGGAGCGCATCTCGCTGCAGAAGGCAGCGCTTGTCGCCGAGGAGATTGCCCTCCTGCAGCCACTTGTCGATGCCGGTCATGAGCCACGGGCCGTGATGCTGTCGGCGCGGGCGCGTCATCAGCAGGAAACAGGCGCCGCCGAACTGGCACGCCTCGCCGCCGATGCAAGGCGGGCCGATCTGGTCAGCAAGCGGCGCGAGATCGAATCCGCCATTGCCAATTTCCGGGCTGGTGCCGCCGAAGCTCTTGTCGAGGAACAGACCAAGGCGGCGCAGTTGCTGGCACGCCAGGACGCGCTTCGTGGCAAGGTGCGACATGCCGATGTCCGGGCGCCGCTTCGTGGCACCGTCTCGGCCGTCCATGTGAAGACGGTTGGCGCTGTTGTGCAGGCCGGAACGATGCTTGCCGAGATTGTGCCGGCCGAAGCCCGGTATCTGGTGCGGGCGCAGATCCTGCCACAGGATGTTGCCGATGTGCAGCCTGGGCAGGTGGCCCGTATCTCGCTTGCCGCCTATGACCCGTCACGCTATGGCGTGATCATGGGTGTGGTGCGGCAGGTGGCCGGCAACACCACCCAGCCGGAAAATGCGATGCCGTTCTATGAAACCATCATCGCCATTCCCGAAGTGGCGTTCACGAAATCACCGGAAACGCCGGTCATCACCGCCGGCATGCCGCTGCAGGTCGATATCCTTGGTGGCAAGCGCACGATCATGAACTACATCATGACCCCGATCCAGAAATCACTGGCGACGGCGTTTCGTGAGAAATAGGGGCGTTTCCGTTTCGTGAGAAATAGGGAAGCTGGGCCGGCCTATTCCATCCAGAACAGCCAGGCATAGGCCAGGATGACAGCCGGCACGGCGGAATAGAGGGTGGCGACAATCGCCACCTTCGGCGCGATGGCGATGGCTGGGAACAGCGCGTCGCCATCATTGCTGATGGCGTTGCCGATCTGCGCCGACAGCGGGATGATGCCCGACAGATACATGGTGGTGACGAGAACCTGTGGGCCACATCCCGGCAGAAAGCCGAGAAGGATGGCGATCATCGGCGTGAACAGCGCCCAGCCATCGAACACCGTCTTCAGGTCGAGGCCGAGGAAGTAGACCGAGAGTTCAAACACCAGATAGGCGAAGATCACCCATACGGTGACAAAATTGGTGTCGGAAATGGTCCGGCGAACAAGACCGGCGCTGGCGGAAAAGGCGGCATCCCCCTTGATCCCGAAACGCGGTGCAAGACGCATGCTCATCGCCAGCGTACCGCCGACAACGCCAAGAAGCGTCGCTGGCCGGTCGAATGAGGCGGTGGCGAACATGGCATCGACATCAATCTGGAAGGCGACAAGCGCCGCCAGCACCATGCCGGGGATCAGAATCATCATCCACAATTTGTCGAGCAGCCGGGTCGAGGCATCATCATGCTCGGCCTCGATCTTGGCATCGGGTTTCGACTGGCTGCCACGCAGGAAGTCGCCGCCATGAATGGCGTTGATAATCCAGCCGCTGAGTGTGCCAACAGTAAAGCCAACCACGATCATCGCCAGGCCGGTGATCGGTTCGCGCGCGATCAGCAGAAAGGCCGCATCGCCCATCGTTGCCGTCAGCGCCGCGACAACGCCGCCAAAGGACAGTCGGCCGGTGACATATTGCGTGACCACGATGATGGCGCCGCCACATCCCGGCAAGGCGCCGAGCCCGGCCGCCACCGGGACCTGCCAGATGGTGTCGCGCTTCAGCATCGCCGTCGCGTCGATCTTCAGGGCGCGTTCCAGCCCGTAGATGATCAGGAAGGTCGCGGCGACAAAAGTGCTGACCTGAAGATAGGCGTCGGCGACTGAGGCAAAAATGATGTCAAGAAGTTCGCTCTCGGCGTTCAGCATCAGCGCGGCGGCAAGCAGCGCCGGCGCCAGAATGAGGACAGCGCTCATCGCGTGTTTGCTGTGTCGTGCAGGCAGCTTGGAATCGTCGACCGCGCCTGTTGTCACTTCTTGATCCATCACCCTTATTTAGCCGTACCTAACTTTAGTCACAACCCCTAAGTCGGTAAAAATTGCCCCTAACTCGGTAAATATTGAATTTATTCTAAACAGATCGCTGGTTGCGCCGCTCATTGGCACCTGCCGGCCTGACGGTTCAGACCTTCAATCTACCGGCAATCTACCGGCAATCTATTGCGCCCCGGCGCGGAATTCGGCAGATAGAAGGCATGATTCTGCCTGATCAGACATTCAGCTATGCCAAACCGGTGGTCCTCGTCGGCGCCGCCCCGGTGCCGCTTGACGAGATGTTCGCAACCTTGCCGGACAGCTGGCCAGTGATCGCGGCGGATGGCGGGGCGCAAACGGTTATGGCGGCCGGACGGCGACCTGATCTGGTGGTTGGTGACATGGATTCGCGAATCGATCTGCCACCCGAGATCCGGCAGCTTCATCTGACAGGCCAGGATGACACGGATTTCGAGAAATGCCTGAAACGCATCACCGCGCCACTGATCGTCGGCTTCGGCTTTCTTGATGCCCGCCTTGATCATACGCTGGCCGCCATTCACGCGCTGGCTGCGGTGCCGCATGACCGGCCGATCATGCTGGTTGGCACAACCGACATGCTGCTGCGGCTGCGCGGTGACATTGCCTTTCCGGCGATTGCCGGCGAGAGGGTGTCGATCTGGCCCCTGGGCCCACAGCGATTTCACCGCTCAAGCGGCCTTCGCTGGTCGCTTGACGGGCTGGAGATGGCGCCAGGCCAGATGGTTGGCACCTCCAATGTTGCGACGGGCGATGTTGAGATCATCGCAGATGGCGGCGCCGGCTATGCGGTGATCCGGCCAGCCGCGGCGGCGGCGTCACTGCTGCCGGTGATCACGCCGCAGGACTAGCCGCCGATCAGCGGTGTCGCCAGCCACAACATGCCAAAGATGGTGATGACCCAGGTGCCGGCGTTGATCTGCTGGCCACGCCCGGCCAGAAGGCAGATAACGACATGCGCGATGAAGCCGACGGCGATTCCCGCCGCAATCGAGAAGGTCAACGGCATCAGCACCGCCATCAACATCACCGGCACGGCGGTGACCATGTCATCCCAGTCGAGACCGGCAAGCGGTGACAGGAACCCGGCCGCCACGAAAACAAGCGCCGGCGCGGTGGCAAAGGCCGGTATCGAGGCGAAAAGCGGCTCGAAGAACAGGCACAGCAGGAACAGCGCGGCGACGGTCAGCGCCGTCAGGCCGGTGCGCCCGCCGACGCGAAGGCCGGTCGCGCTTTCCAGATAGGTTGTCATGCTGGAGGTGCCGAGCAGGCTGCCGACAACCGACGCGCCGGTATCAGCAAGAACGGCGCGATCGAGGTTCTCGATGCTGCCATCGGGGCGGCGCTTGCCAGCAAGGTCGGCGATGCCCGTCAGCGTGCCGGTGGTGTCGAAGAAATCAAGGAAGAACAGTACGAAAACCACTGTCAGAAAGCCGAAACTGGCGACCTGCGAGAAATCCAGCGAAAATGCCGCATTTGCCACTGGCGGCGCCGAGGCGATGCCGCCAAACTCGGCAAGGCCGCTCGCCCAGCCGATGAGGCTGAGGCCGAGAATGGTGACCAGAATGCCGCCATGGATACCCCGCGCGGCAAGACCGGCCATCACCAGAAGTCCGACAAGCGCCAGCAGCAATTCCGGCGCGGCGACACTGCCAAGCTTCAGCAGCGTATCCGGATCATCGACAACAAGGCCCATCCCCTGCAATCCGATCATCGCCAGGAACAGGCCGATGCCGGCGGTGATTCCGGCGCGAAGCGAGGCCGGGATGGCGCCGATCAGCCAGCCCCGGATCCGCGACAGCGAGAACAGGAAGAACACCACCGAAGCAACAAACACCGCGGTCAGCGCCTGCTGCCAGGTGAAGCCCTGGCCCAGCACAAGGCCATAGGCGAAATAGGCATTCAGCCCCATGCCAGGGGCCACCGCCACCGGCCATTTGGCCCACAGCGCCATGATGGTGGTGCCGATTGCCGTTGCCAGCACCGTCGCCACGAAACCGGCGGCAAACGGAATGCCGGCCTCGGCCAGAAACATCGGGTTCACGGCAACGATGAAGGACATTGTAAGGAAGGTGCTGAGGCCGGCAAGAAGTTCACGCCGGACAGTCGTGTTGGCGTCATCAAGTCCAAAAAAACGGTTCATCTGAAATCTCCAAAAACGGGCGCTGCACGGCGATTTCAGGCGGCGCGCCCCAGTTCTACCAATATTAAATCGGTGGTAGCATCAATTGCCGCGTGATGACCAGAGGGTGCGACATTTCTTTGGTAATGTCGGAGTTGAGATGGTGTGTTGGCGATGACCGCGCACCTGTCAAAAGCAGGGCCAGGCGATGTCTGGCGGCTGTCTCATGCCTTGTCTTTGGCCTCTGCCCGGCTATAGTGCTGGCTAGGTGGAGGTCCATGGCACGGTCTGGCACAGTCTGCCGCGCCCGCAAGGCCCGATGACCACCGTGCCCGCAATTGATGAAAGCGAGAATATGATCATGGTTGCCTCGTCGACAAAGCCGCGTCAGTTTGAAACTCTTGCCGACAGCATGTTGGCCCGATATTTCACAGCTGATCACACATTATCGGTGATGTCGCAGATCGTGCTGGTTCTTGCCGGCAGCGCGCTGCTTGCCCTGTCCGCCCAGTTTGCCTTCCGGATCCCGATCTCGCCTGTTCCGGTTACCGGTCAGACGCTTGTCGTTCTGATGATCGGCATGGCCTATGGGTCGCGCCTCGGCGCGGCGACGGTGCTGGCCTATCTCGTTGAGGGCGGGATGGGGCTGCCCGTCTTTGCCAACGCCACGGCCGGCTGGCCAGTCATCATGGGCCCGACCGGTGGCTATCTCATCGGCTTTGTCGCCGCCGCCTTTATCCTTGGCAGGCTTGCCGAGCGCGGTATGGGCCGCGGCCCGGTCTCGACCGCGCTGGCGATGGTTATTGGCACTGCCATCATCTACGCCGCCGGCGTGTCCTGGCTTGGCCAGTTCATCGGCTTTGGCAAGGCAATTGCCGCCGGCATGCTGCCCTTCCTCTATGGTGATGCGCTGAAGCTGATTGTGGCGGCCGGTCTGATGCCGCTCGCCTGGCGGGCCGTTGGCGCGCTGCGGCAGGGCGCAGACCCGGACAAAGATGCGGAATAGGGCTTTTTCCTGATGCTTTCGGCGATCGCCGCGACGCTGGCGATTGTCGCCCTGGGATATTTTCTGAAGCAGCGGGACTTTCTTCCTGAGGTAGCGTGGCAGACGCTGTCACCCATATGTTACTGGGTGCTGTTTCCCGGGCTGCTGTTCAATCTGATGTCGCAGATCGACCTCGGCGCGGTGTCACTTGGCCCGTTCCTCGCCACCATCGCCGGTGGCAGTTTTATCATTGTGAGCTTTGCGCTTGTGGCGGGCCGCGCCATCGCCATGTCGGGACCGTCACTCAGCTCGCTGGTGCAGGGCTCGTTGCGGCATAACGGGTTTCTGGTGCTGTCGATCCTGCAGGGGACATTCGGCGTCGCGGCATTGGAGCTTGGTGCCATCGCGATTGCCTTTCTTGTGCCGATTTCCAACATCGTCTCGGTGGTCGCCATCCTGATGCTGGGTCATCCGGCCGGCAAGACGAACATGAAACGCGCCATCCTTTCGGAAATTGCCCGCAACCCGCTTCTCGGCTCGATGCTGGTCGGTGTCACGGTGAATATTCTGAATATTCCGGTGCCTGAATTCATCTCGCA
>SHBC01000064.1 GCA_004213025.1 SAR116 cluster bacterium | reverse complement strand
ATGGATGATCAGCCGCGCCACGCTGATGGTGGCCAGCTCGCCAAGCGCGTTTTTCAGAGGCTGGCCATAAACCGTCGCGCCAAGCGCGAACAGCGCCACCGGCGCCGCGGAATCCGAAATCATGTCAAGAAGCGCCGCCAGCATGACCGGGCTTGTCACCCCGCTTGCCGCATAGATCAGGCCCAGCACAGCCGAGATCAGCAGCGGATTCTTGGCAACTGTGACAAGCGCCTTCCACAGGGTTTTGCCAAGCGCCGCGCCGTCCGTCCCGGCACCAGGCGTGGCGAACCAGCCTGTCAGGACAAGAAGAACGACCGTATCCATGGCCAGGATCAGCGCCAGCGGCAGCGCCGCCCTGTCGCCAAGCGCCAGAATGGCCAGCGGCACGCCGATATAGCCATAATTCGGATAGGCGGCGTTGAGCCCGAAAATGCCACTTTCCAGCCGTGAAAGCGAAAAGAGTGGCCGTGCGACCAGCGCCGACAGCACGAAGACAAGCGCGGTCGCCAGCTCGTAGCGCCAGATGAAGCCCCAGTTCAGGAAATCGAGCGCGCTGCCGGCGCCGATCTTGACGAACACCATCGTCGGCATGGCGACGAAAAATGCGTATTTCGCCATCATCCTGGCGTCGCGCTGATCAACGAACCCGATGCCCCGGCAGAACATGCCGAGGAAGATCAGGGCAAAGAAGGGAATGGTCAGGTTGAGGACGGCAGACATGCTGGAAAGTTCGGGTGACGTTACAAGGGGTCAAACGCCTCACATGGTGTCGACGTCGTGCCAGATTTAATGACAGCTATTGTCTGGATTACAGGTAATATCTGGCGGCGACAAGCGCATAGGTCGTCCCGCAGAGGATCAGCGCCAGCATCACCGCCGCGCTGCCATAATCCTTGGCGCGTTTCGACAGGCCGTGCTTGGAGAAGGAAATGCGGTCCACCGCCGCCTCGACGCTGGAGTTCAGCAGCTCGACAATCAGCACCAGAAACAATGTTGCCAGCATCATCCCTGTTTCCACCGGTGTCGCCGGCATCCAGATGGCCAGCGGACCCAGAATTGCGGCGAGGATCAGTTCCTGGCGGAAGGCGCTTTCCTCACGTAAGGCGAAGACAAGACCGGCCCAGCTGTTGCGCGCTGCGGCGATGGCGCGGGTGATACCGTGATTGTCCTTATAGGGATTGTCCGCGATGTGATAGTCGCCCTGCCGGTCACGCGAGCGCACCAGATGGCCGGCAAAGATGTCGGTGGCGGCAGTCCATGAGAACGTCTCGGCATGCGCGCGTGCATGCGTGCGGCTGAGCTTCAGCGCGGCATGGCAGGCCTTGCCGAGATCCTCGTCAAGAACGCCTGCCTTCGAGGTGCCAACGACGTCGATCGGTCCGGTGACGGGAAAGGCCGCCACCGGCAGTCCGCAGGCCATCGCCTCGAGCAGCACCAGCCCGAAGGTGTCGGTCCGGCTGGGAAAGACGAATATATCGGCCTGGTTGTAGAGTTCAGGCAACTCGGTCATGTCCTTTGGACCGAAATACCGCACCTCGGGATAGCGCCGTTTCAGGCTGTCCAGCGCCGGGCCGCCGCCAACGACCCATTTCTCACCGGGAAGATCAAGCTCAAGGAACGCCTCGAGGTTCTTTTCCACGGCAACACGCCCGACATTGATGAAGACAGGCTTTGTCTTTTCTCGTCCGGCGCGCACATCGGGATCAGGGGTGAAAAGGTCAAGATCGACACCGCGTGGCCAGATCACCGGCCGGCCAACCCGCCAACGCTGAAGGTCGCTCAGAACCGCGTTTGTCGGTGCCATCACCGCATGGCCGGGCTTGTGGAACCAGCGCATGAAGGCATAGGTCCAGCTGATCGGCATCCGGATTCGGGAATGCACATATTCGGGAAAACGGGTGTGATAGGCGGTGGTGAAGGCAAGCTGGTTGCGCTTGGCAAAGGCCCGCGCGGCGAGGCCAAGCGGGCCCTCGGTGGAGATGTGAAGATGGTCGGGGGCAAAGCTGCGAAGCCGCGCCGAGACCTGTCGGCCGGGCAATACCGACAGCCTGATTTCCGGATAGGTCGGGCAGGGCACTGTGCGAAAATGCTCCGGCGTGACCATCAGAACCTCATGGCCAAGCGCCTCCAGACCCTCGCGTGTCTTGGTCAGCGTGCGGACAACGCCATTGATCTGCGGGTACCAGGCGTCGGTGACGATGGCGATTTTCACGCGCCGGCTCCGATCTGTGTGTTTGCCACGTCGGGTGTCGCGAATTGGTCGGGAACCTGCCAGGTAATGGCCGACTCGGCGTTCTGCCAGTCCAGCAACTCCAGCCGCCCGTCATGATGCTCGACGAGGGCCGACAGCGATTCCACCCAGTCACCGTCATTGGCGTAGAGGATACCGTCGATCTCGCGCATCTCGGGCTTGTGGATATGACCGCAGACAACACCGTCACAGTCGCGGCGGCGTGTTTCCGTCAGCATCGCTGTCTCGAAGGCGGAAATAAAGGACACCGCCGATTTCACCCGATGTTTCAGATATTGTGACAGTGACCAGTAGGGCATGTTCAGCAAGTTCCTGATCTTGTTCAGGAACCGGTTGAGAACCAGCAACAGCGTGTAGGCGCGATCACCAAGATAGGCGAGCCAGCGCGCATGCTGGATCACATTGTCGAACAGGTCGCCATGAACCACCCACAATTTCTTACCATCGGCGGTCTCGTGGATGTCGTCCTGCTTGATCGCGATCTCGCCGAAATTGACCCCCAGATAATGCCGGGCCGCTTCGTCATGATTGCCAGGAATATAGATCACACGGGTGCCGTGCCGCGCCTTGCGGAGCAGCTTCTGCACCACATCATTATGCTCCTGCGGCCAGTAGAAGCGTTTTTTCAACTGCCAGCCATCGACGATGTCGCCGACAAGATACAGCGTCTCGCTGCGGGTATATTTCAGGAAATGCAGCAACGCCCTTGCCTGCGCGCCCGGTGTGCCCAGGTGCGTGTCGGAAATCCAGATGGTGCGGAAGTCCTGAATGCCCGTTCGTTCGTCCAGCAAGATCGCCACCCCACACAACGCTGAGTTGGCGCAGCCTATGACGGCAATGTGACATCATCGTTGCTGTGCGGTTTCAGTTTTGTGACAGTGGTGATGTACAGATTGGCGGGCTTTTTTTAGGTCTTGGGTCAGCCCTCGGGTCAGGATGTGGCAGGCATCGCCAGCAGTGAGGTCATCGTGCGATGGCCCGACATGAAGGCGTCCTCGACGCGTGCGCCGATGGTCCAGTCGCCGGCAATGCCAATCATCCCGTCAGCCGTCTGCCGCGGGGCAGTGGCATCCGCCGGGCGAATGACCCTGGCATAACGCCACCGATGCGCCGCCATATAGACAGGTGCCGGCAGGGTGGTCCCGACCATCTCCTGCCACGCCTTGAGAAGTACCCCGGCAATCGAAGCGGCATCCTGTTCCAGTTCGGCCTCGCTCCAGTCCGGGGCGGCCTGCACGACCAGCCCGGCGCCAGCGTCGCTGGCGATGGCACCCGGTCGCTGGGCCTCCCAGCAGGCCCATCCAACCGGCCCGTTTCTGGCGCTGACAGGCTCTGCCATGCCCGAGAAATCCATGCCGGAAACATCCATGCCAGAAACATCCATGCCAGAAACATCTTCAGGCGCAAACCCATACATGCCGGTCCAGCAGGGCGCATAGGCAGCGCTGCGCGCGGTGGCGGCGAGGTCTGCGGCGACAGGGTCCAGAAGCCGTGCTGCCTGCGGTGCCGGTGCCGTTACCACGACCTGCCGGCCGCACGCCACATTCCCGTCTGCATCATGAAGCATGATCAGCCCGTCATCGCGCGTGATGCCGGTGATTTCGACCTGTTGCCGGATGGTAAGCCCCTCGCCAAGAAAGGCCGGAAGGTCGCGCATTGTCGGTGCACCGCAAAAGGCATCACGGCCCGCCACGCGCCATGGCCGCAGCGCCCCTGTGGCCTGCGCCGCCGTGCAGGCGGTGATGAAGTCGGGCTGCCGCGCGGTCAGGAACTGGGCGCCGTGATTAAAGGTGAATCCCCCGGCGCGGCGGGTCGATACGCGCCCGCCGATGCGCCGCCCCTTGTCGATGACACAGACCGTCCGGCCTGCCGACCTGGCGACGCCTGCCGCCGCAAGGCCCGCCATGCCGCTGCCGATGATGATGACGTCGTAAGTTTCTGGGTCGAAAGTCTGAGGTGAAGACATATAAACGTTCCGTGGATTGCCGCCGGACGCCCTTGCCCCGCTGGCGCCGTGCGTCGGATATGGGTATGGTGTCGCCAAATCACCAGCCGGGATCAGGGGATATGCTGTCTACAAACGCTGCCGCCACGCTCCGCACCGAGGCTGCCTCGCTTCGCGAGGTGCATCTTCGCGACCTGCTTGCCGATGCCGGGCGGGCCCGCGGCCTTGTCTATGAGATGGATGATCTGCGGGTTGACCTGTCACGCCAGAAACTGACAGCGCAGACCATGACGGCACTTCTCGATCTGGCGGCGGAGACCGGCCTTGCGTCCCGTATCGATGCCCTGTTTGCCGGCGAGCCTGTCAACAAGTCCGAGGATCGCGCCGTCGTCCATATGGCGCAGCGCGCCGCAGACCGCCGCGAGGGCGCGGAATATGCACGGCTTTCGGGTTTTGCCGATTCGGTGCGGCGCGGGACCGTCACCGATGTGGTGAATATCGGCATTGGCGGGTCCGATCTGGGACCGGCGATGGCCAGCGCCGCGCTGGCGGGTCATGCCGGCGGCCCGCGCCTGCATTATGTCTCGAATGTCGATCCGAGCCATCTTCATGATGTGCTGGTGGCCTGCGATCCGGCACGCACCCTGATCATCGTCACCTCGAAAACCTTCACCACCGCCGAGACAATGCGCAACGCGGCGCTGGCACGGGACTGGCAGGGTGGTGCGGGTGCTGGCATGGTGGCGGTCACGGCGGCGCCGCAGGTGGCCCGTGGCTGGGGCATCGCGCCTGACCACATATTCGATTTCGATCAGGGTGTTGGCGGGCGCTATTCGCTTTGGTCTGCGGTTGGCCTGCCGGTGATGATCGATGTCGGGCCGGCTGCCTTTACCGATATGCTGGCCGGCGCGGCGGCGATGGATGATCACTTCCGCACCGCCCCGCATGAGACGAACCTGCCGGTGCTGATGGGGTTGCTTCGCGTCTGGAACCGCAATTTCCTGGGCCTCACGACGCACGGCATCATGCCCTATGACCAGCGGCTTCACCTGCTGCCGGCCTGGGCACAGCAGCTGGAGATGGAATCGAACGGCAAGTCGGTTTCGGTCGATGGGGCGCCGCTGGACCATGCGACGACACCGGTGATCTGGGGGACGGCTGGCACCGGCTGCCAGCACAGTTTCTTTCAGGCGCTGCATCAGGGAAGCGATCTGGTGCCGCTTGATATTCTGGTGCCCATGCGGCCGACCGGGCTGCGGCTCGCCGGCGACTGGACGGCAAGCCATCAGGTGCTGGTCGCCAATGCGGTGGCGCAGGCCGAGGCGCTGGCCATCGGCAGCCCGAATGCGGCCGAACCGCATCGCCATTTCGCCGGCGACAGGCCCTCCACGATCATCAGCTGGGACGCCAGCACGCCCTTTGCGGTTGGCCGGCTGCTGGCGCTCTATGAGCATGTCACCGTCGTCAGCGGCTTTGTCTGGGGGGTCAACAGCTTTGATCAATGGGGGGTCGAGCTTGGCAAGGCTATGGCCAGGCAGGCCGAGGCGGTCCTCGCCGGCGAGACAACATCTGATCGGCTCAGCGTGACGGCGGCGGATCTGCTGGCTCGAATGTCCAGATCAGGCGACAGCTAGGCCGGTGTTCGGCGGCTTTGTCGGCATCGACTGGTCGGGCGCGCGCGGGCCGCGCCAGCCTGGCATTCAGGTGGCACGGGCGCGGCCCGGGCGCGCCGCGCCGCAGACAATCCTGCCCCCCGACGCGCGGCATTGGGGGCGTGATGCTGTCCATGACTGGCTGCTGGCGGAGGCCGAGGCGAGCGCCGCCGGATCGCCACTGCTTGTCGGGATTGATTTCGCCTTCGCGCACCCCTTCATTGACGAGGATGCCTATTACCCCGGCCTTGCCGATGCGCCGCGCGATCCGGCGGCGCTGTGGGCGCGGATCGAGACAGAAAGCGCGGGCGACCCGCATCTCTATGGCGGGGCGATGTTCGCCGCGCCGCAGCTTGCCGATTATTACCTGTCGCCGCGCAATCATGGCGCGCCGCTCTACCGCAGCCGCCGGCGCCAGACCGAACTGGCGGCGCGGGACTCGGCGCGGGCGCCATCGCCGACCTTCAAGGCCATCGGGGCCGACAATGTCGCCACCGGGTCGATGGCCGGCATGCGG
>SHBC01000063.1 GCA_004213025.1 SAR116 cluster bacterium | reverse complement strand
CCGGCGGTGCGTCTGAAGAGGCGACCAGTGTGCCTGGCAGTTTCGCCGGCGCAGGCCTGTGGTGGCGCATCGGCATCGTGGCGGCGGGACCGATTGCCAATTTCATTCTTGGTATTGTGCTGTTCGCCATGGTGTACATGACGGCAGGCAAAATTTATCTCCCAGCGCAGATTGGCGAAGTCATGCCGGACACAGCGGCGGCCGAGGCAGGGCTGCAGGCCGGCGATCTGGTGACGGAGATCGATGGCATCAGCGTTCGTGACTTCAACGATCTGCGCGGTCTTGTGGTGGAAAGCCCTGGCCGGCCACTGGCGTTCACCATTCAGCGTGATGACCGGGAGTTGAGTTTCACCGTCACGCCAATGCCTCGCTACAACGAGGCAATGCAGATCTATATGGGTGTGCTTGGCGTCAAATCGGCCGGGGCTGGCAGCCGCGAGCGACTCCTGCCCGGCAGCGCGCTGGTGGCGGCGACGTCGGATGCCTTCAGAATGTCGGTGATGATTCTGCGGGGGTTAGCGCGACTGGGAACAGGGCAGATGCAGGCTGGCGAGGTCCAGGGGCCGGTGGGAATCGCCAAGATTTCGGGATCGGCACTGCAACAGGGGATCATACCCTTCATTTTGCTGACCGCTGTTATTTCGATCAATCTGGGACTGATCAACCTTTTGCCCATTCCGGCGCTTGATGGCGGACATCTTGTCTTCTTTTTCTACGAGGCGCTGTTTGGCAAGCCGCTTCCGCTGGAGCTTCAGAATGTGTTGCTTCGTGGTGGTATTGCCATCCTGATGGGGCTGATGGCGGTTCTTGTCGTCTTTGATGTGGCACGGCTCATCGGCTAGCTGGATATGCCACATGAAATGTACGCTTTGATAACTCTGGCGGCATGGTTATAGTTCTGCGGACGGATCAGGAGAATGGTGATCATGCCGAGACCGCTGCTTATTCTTGTGTTGCTTTTGGCTTTGGTAGTCGGAACGCCAGCGCCGTCTATTGCGCAATCTGACAGTGAACAGATTCGAATTGATGAAATTGCTGTTTCGGGCAACCGGCGCGTTGCTGTCGGTACCGTTCTTTCCTATCTTCCGGTCCGTGTTGGAGACAGGGTTACGCGCAGCTCGCTGAGCATTGCGCTGGAACGTCTCTATGAGACTGAGCTGTTTGCGGATATTCAAATCGACATTGATGGCGAGACACTTCGTATTGATGTTGTCGAGAACCCCATCATCAACAGGGTGAATATCGAGGGCAATGACGCCCTTGATGATGAAAAGCTGCTTGAGATCGTCGATATACAGCCGCGGCGCGTCTACACGCGCCGGCTGGCGGTCGAAGCAAGCCAGAAGCTGCTGCAGGTGTATCAGGCAGCAGGTCGATATGCGGCAGTTGTCGAGCCGCAGATCATTGAGCTTGAGGATAATCGTGTTGACCTTGCCTTCGTTGTAAAGGAAGGGCCGCTGATCAAGATCAGTTCGATTACTTTCAACGGCAATGAACGCTATTCCGACAGGGTGCTGCGGCGGGCCATTTCCAGTCGCGTCTCCAGCTGGTGGGCGATTTTCGCAACGTCTGACAAATATGACGAGGCGCGGCTCGATTATGATGTCAGGTTGCTGCGTCAGTTTTATCTGGCACGCGGCTATGCCGACATCGATGTGTCGCGCGTGCAGGGAGGGCTGTTGCCTGACCGCACAGGCTTTGCTGTGTCCTTCATTCTGAATGAAGGTGCCAGGTACAAGGTGAATGACATCGCGATTGACAGCCAGATTGAGAATGTGGATCTGGAGGCGCTGCGGCAGCTTTTTGATTTCGGGGATGATGGCTGGTACGACGTTCGGGCGCTGGAACAGGGGCTTCTGGATATCACCAACGAACTTGGCGCTCTTGGCTATGCATTTGTGAATATCGAGCCGGAGGTGATCACCGATCCGGAGGCGCAGACACTCGATATCAATGTCGGTATCGGGAAGGCGCAGAAAAATTTTATCGAACGAATCGAGATTGTGAACAATGTTCGCACACTTGATTCCGTTATTCGCCGCGAGTTTGAGGTTGTTGAAGGTGATGCGTTCAACCAGCTGAAGCTGGAACGTTCAATTCGCAATGTTCGCAATCTTGGTTTCTTCTCTGATGTTTCGGTTCGCAATCTTGTCGGCAGTTCGGAAGAACAGACAGTGACCGAATTGACGGTCGAAGAGCAATCAACAGGTGAGTTCTCCATTGGCCTTGGCTATTCGTCGCTCGATCAGACTAGTTTTGCCCTTGGCCTTGATGAGCGTAACTTCCTTGGCACCGGCCGCGGCATCAATTTCAGCCTTGATGTATCAGCCAGCCGTTCCAATGTGCGGATTGGCGTGTCCGAGCCCTATCTGTTTGGCCGTAACCTGAACGGGCGGGCCAGTGTGTTCAATGAACGGATCAAGGAAGATACATTTTCCATTACCCGCCGTGGCTTTGATTTCGGTATCGGTTTTGCCGCCGCGAATGATTATTTCCACCGCGTCGGATATGAAATTTCGCAGTCGGAAACCAACGAGAAATCAACCAAGGCACTGTCGGTCACTGGCGAAAATGGCAAGACGATCCTGAAATCGGCCGCGAGTTATACATTTGGCCGCAGCACACTGGATAATCGCTTTGACCCGTCTGATGGCTCGCTGTTCGAGGTTGCGCAGGAAATCGCAGGCATCGGTGGCGACGCAAAATACTACCGCGTTGTCTTGTCGGGTGCCTATTATAAGCCCATGATGTTCAATACTTTCTTCCTTGGGACGAAGGGGCGGATCGGCCAGGTCACGGGGCTAGGCGAGAATGTCACGCAGTCGCAGCGTTTCTTCCTTGGTGGACGCCGTGTTCGCGGCTTTGACGGTAGCGGTATCGGACCACGTGACCAGGGTTCGAACGCCGCGGTTGGTGGTAACAAGGTATTCAATGGCACGTTCGAAGTGGTCTCGCGGGCTGGTATCAGCAAAGATCTCAGCATGCGGTGGACCGTCTTTTCCGATTTTGGTTCGGTTTGGGAGACCGACTACCCCTCAGGCGTAACCGGTGCCAATGATTCGTCGATCAGATCATCGCTGGGTGCCGGTCTGTTGTGGGATACTTTCATTGGGCCAATGTCCTTCTATTGGGCAAAACCCACAACGAAGAAGAGCTATGACAAGACAAGGACCTTCCAGTTCACCATCGGGACACGGCTCTGATAGCGCCTGCTATGCCAGTCGCTGCCTTGCGTTTCTGGCCAGCTTCAGCATCGGTGTGAGCCTCCTGCTGGGCGGTGTGCCGGCGGCTGCCCAGCAAGATGGCAATCAGGGTGCGGATGCGTCTGATTCAGTCTATGAAGGTGCTGCCGATATGTCGATCGATCGCATCGGGTTGATCGACCTTGACGGGGTGTTGCGGGCATCAGAGGGCGCGGCAAGGGTGCGCGACCTGCTGGATGAGCAGCGGCGTGAGTTTCAGCGTGAATTCGCCGCTCGTGAGGCGGCGCTTCAGGAAACCGAGCGCAAGCTTGTGGCGCAGAGAGATGAGCTTGACGAGGCGGAGTTCGCCCGCCAGTTAGCCGACTTTGAAGCGTCGGTGACGCAAATCCAGAAAGAGATCCAATATCGCCGCGAAGCGATTGACGTTGCCTTTCAGGAGGCGCAATCGAGGCTTCGCAATCTGGCCATGCAGATCGTGACCGAACTGGCGCAGGAAAAGAAGCTGGACCTTGTTCTGGTGCGTGAATCAGCGCTGATTTTCCTGCCAAGCCTGAACCTGTCTGATGAGGTTCTTCGCCGTCTTGATGAACGGACGAAGGACGCACGGATCGAGGTGACGGTCAGCCCTGTCGGCACGGATGAATGAGGCGCTGAATGGCTATCGATCCACGGTTCTTCTCTGTCATTCCATCCACTGCTGCCAGCCTGGCGCAGCGCGCCGGTTGCGAGCTGCGTGGTGACGGCGAACGAATGGTCGCGGGCGCCGCGCCGGTGTCTGTGGCGGGTGCGGGTGACCTGACGTTTCTCGCCGATGAACGGGGCGTGGATGACGTTGCCCATCTTGCCGGTGCCGTGGTGGTTACCACCGCTGATCTTGGTGCATCGTTGCCCGCGGGGTGCGTCTGTCTGGTGAGTGACTCGCCGCGGCGTGATTTCGCCATGGCGCTTGCCGCGCTCGCCGCTGACAGGCAGGGCACCTGGCGTCATCAGCCGGTCGGTGAATGGCAGGGTGTCGAGATTGGCCCGGCTGTTGTCATTGGCGATGATGTGGTGATCGGTGAAGGCTCGGTCATCGGCGCTGGCGCGGTGATCCATCATGGGGTCACGATCGGCCGGCGCTGTCGCATTGACCCGAATGCCGTGCTGTCGCATTGCGATGTGGGCGATGATGTGGTTATCGGCGCGGGAAGCGTCATTGGCGGTGCCGGTTTTGGTTTTGAGATTACACCGGACGGGCCTGTCCATCTGCCCCATGTAGGGACGGTGACAATTGGCGATTCCACCCGCATCGCCGCCGGATGCACGATTGATCGCGGCACGCTTGGGCCGACGGCAATCGGCCGCAAGGTGATGATCGACAACCTTGTCCACATTGCGCATAACTGCCAGATTGGTGATCGCGCCGTTCTGGCCGCGCAGGTCGGACTTGCTGGCGGTGCCGAGATCGGGGACGGTGCCATGCTGGCCGGTCAGGCTGGTGTCAGCTCGCAGGTCACGGTCGGCAGGGGTGCCATCGTCATGGGCCAGTCCGGCGTGACCAAGGACGTTGCCGATAAAGTGACTGTGGTCGGGTTTCCCGCCACCGAAGCCCGTGAGGCCTGGCGTGAACGTGCCGCGCTGCGGCGTCTGATTGCCAAATCAAGTCAAAGGAAAGAGTAGCCCATGAGCGAGCAGATCACCGAGCTTGATATCGACCAGATCCAGAAACGGATCCCGCACCGGCCGCCCATGCTGCTCATCGAGCGTGTCGAGGAGATCGTTCCCGATACAAGCGCCGTCGGCATCAAGATGGTCAGTATTGGTGAGCCGTTCTTTGCCGGCCATTTTCCTGATTATCCCATCATGCCGGGGGTGTTGATTGTCGAGGCGATGGCGCAGACGGCGGCCTGCCTTGCAAGTGTTACGCTTGGTGGTGAAACCGATGACAAGCTTGTGTTCTTTGCCACCATCGACAAGGTGAAGTTTCGCAAGCCTGTCCGCCCGGGGGCGCTGCTCAAGCTCCATGTCGAGAAGGTCAGCGCACGTGGTCCGCTCTGGAAATTCACCGGCCATGCTACGGTTGACGGGGTGAAGACATCCGAGGCGGAATTCGCCGCCATGATTGTCGACCCGCAGCGTTGAATTTCCACTCCTTCGAAAGTGATGTCATGACCGTTTCCATTCACCCGACTGCGATCGTTGATGCCGGCGCGTCCCTTGGCGAGCAGGTCAGCATCGGCCCCTATTGCGTGGTCGGGAAGAATGTCGTGCTCGCAGACCGGGTGACATTGCATGCTCATGTCGTCCTCGACGGGCGCACGACATTGGGCGCGGACAGTGAGGTCCATCCCTTTGCCGTGCTTGGCGCGCCGCCACAACACACGCGCTTTGCCGGCGAGGAATCGACCCTCGAGATCGGGCATCACTGCGTGATCCGCGAGCATGTCACCATGCATCCCGGCACGGCGATTGATTCGATGCGGACCAGCGTTGGCAATCACGGCTTGTTCCTGGTTGCGTCGCATGTGGCGCATGATTGTGTTGTCGGTGATCATGCCATTTTTGCCAATAACGCTTCGCTTGGTGGCCATGCCAAGATTGGCAGTCATGTGATGATGGGTGGCTTTGCGACAGTCCAGCAATGGTGCCGTGTTGGCGATCATGCCATGGTTGCCTCGCAGACAGCAGTCGACAGTGACGTGATTCCGTTCGGCATTGCCGTTGGCAACCGTGCCTGTCTGACCGGGATCAATGTCATCGGCATGGGACGTCGCGGCTTCAGCGATGAGAGCATCTCGCGGCTCCGCAGCCTCTATCGCGAGTTGTTTCGTGGTGGTGGCGTCTTCAAGGATCGTCTTGATGCGGCGCGTCTGTCCTACGAAAACAGCGCCGAGGCGGCACAGATCTTTGCCTTTCTTGATGAGGCAGGTCGCAATGGCATCTGCCAGGCAGCCGCACGACACTCGGCCCTAAGACAGGCTGACTGAAGGGGGTGCTGATGGGCCAATTGGTGGGCAAGCTGGCGGTCATTGCCGGTCAGGGAAGCCTGCCGGAGGCAGTCGCAAACAGTGCCCGCGAGCAAGGCCATGAGGTGGTCATTTTCACTGTGGCAGGCCAGGCAGACGCCGGGTTTTCCGGTTTCGAGACAATCGCCATTCCGCTTGGTGCCATTGGCCGGACGCGCGAACTTCTTGTTGAAAGCGGCTGCACCCGCATGGTGATGGC
>SHBC01000062.1 GCA_004213025.1 SAR116 cluster bacterium | reverse complement strand
GAATTTGCATTCCGGGTAGTTCGAGCAGCCGATGAAGGCGCCGAACTTGCCAAGCCGCAGGCCGAGCCTGCCACCCGAGCAATTCGGGCAGCTTCGCATCAATTCGCCCGAATCATTCTTCTTGAAGAAATGCGGACCCAGATCCTCATCAAGGACATCGATCACATTGGTGATCGTCAGCTCGCTGGTGCTGTCGATGGCGGTCTTGAAATCACGCCAGAATTGCGCCAGCAGCTGTTTCCAGTCGAGCTTGCCATCCGATACCGCGTCGAGCTGGCCTTCAAGCTTGGCTGTGAAGTCATATTCGACATAGCGGCTGAAGAAGCTGTTCAGGAAGGTCACGACAAGGCGGCCGCGATCCTCGGGGATGAACTTGCCACGATCCTTGACCACATAGTCGCGATCCTGAAGCACCTGGATGATCGAGGCATAGGTCGATGGCCGGCCAATCCCCAGCTCCTCCATCGCCTTCACAAGGCTGGCATCGGTGAAACGTGGTGGTGGCTGGGTGAAATGCTGTTCCGGCATCACCTTGCGCGTTGCCAGCGGTTCACCCTTGTCGACGGCCGGCAGGATGGCGCTGTCATCGGTCTTGTCGGTCTCGACCTGATCGGAGGCCGAATCCTGTCCCTCCTGATAGACTGACCGGTATCCGTCGAAAACAACGACCCGGCCGCTGGCCCGCATGATCACGCTCTGCGAGCGGTTGGTGATGTCGATGGCGGTCTGGTCAAGTTCGGCGGACTGCATCTGGCTGGCGATGGTGCGCTTCCAGATCAGGTCATAGAGCCGCGCCTGATCGTAATCGAGGAAGTTACGGATGGAATCCGGTGCGCGCGCCGCGTCGGTCGGTCGGATGGCCTCGTGCGCCTCCTGAGCGTTCGCGGCGGCGGTGCGATAGACTCGCGGTGCGTCGGGAAGGTAGCGGTTGCCGAACCGCTGGCCGATTTCGGCGCGGACGCCGGCAATGGCCTCGCTGCCAAGCTGCACACCGTCTGTCCGCATGTAAGTGATCAGACCGGTGGTCTCGCTGCCGATATTGATACCTTCATACAGGCGCTGCGCGATCTGCATGGTCCGGCTGGCCGAAAAGCCGAGCTTGCGCGAGGCTTCCTGCTGCAGCGTCGAGGTGGTGAAGGGCGGCTTGGGGTTTTCGCGGATGCGGCGGGTCTGGATGTCCGATACCTGCAGCGCCTCGGCCTCGATGGTGGCGGCGGCGGCGATGGCCTCGGTCTCGGTGCCGATATCGAGCTTGCCAAGCTTCTTGCCGTTGAGATGCGTCAGCCGTGCCTTGAAATTCCGGCCGTCAGCCTTCCCAAGCTCGGCCTCGACAGTCCAGTATTCCTGCGCGATGAAAGCTTCGATGGCGGCTTCACGCTCGCAGATCAGGCGCAGCGCCACCGATTGCACGCGGCCTGCCGAGCGCGCGCCCGGCAGCTTGCGCCACAACACCGGCGAAATCGAAAAACCGACAAGATAGTCAAGTGCGCGCCGGGCGCGGTAGGCGTCGATCAGCTCGGTGTCGAGGGCGCGTGGCTGCGCCATGGCGGCGAGAATGGCGGTCTTGGTCACCTCGTTGAAGACCACGCGCTCAACCGGCTTGTCCTTGATCAGCTTGCGGTCCTGAAGCAATTCCAGCACATGCCAGCTGATCGCCTCACCCTCGCGGTCGGGGTCGGTTGCCAGGATCAGCCTGTCCGCACCGCGAAGCGCCTTGGTGATGTCGCTGATATGCCGTTCAGAACCGCTCGAGACCTGCCACTTCATGGCAAAATCCTCATCCGGAAGCACCGAGCCATCCTTGCTTGGCAGGTCGCAGACATGCCCGTAGGACGCCAGAACATGGTAGTCATCACCAAGGTAGCGGTTGATGGTTTTGGCTTTTGCGGGGGATTCGACGATGACGAGTTTCATGAGCAGCCCTGTTGTCTGAAACCCGCAGATAGTACCTAATTCGTGTTTTGTCAAAGCCCGACAGAACAGCAGGCCATGGTTTCAGGTGCCGAGCACCAGACAGACCCGGTTGCCATGATGGCGTGTAATCCACCCGGCAAGTTCCAGTTCCAGAATGGCTGCCAGCACCGTTGCGGTGGGGGCATCGCACCATCTGATGACCTCGTCGATGTCGGTGCCTTCCGGTCCCAGCGCGCCCAGAATGGCGGTGCGACAGCGGTCAATTGACTCTTGCGGACCGGGGGCAAGACGGGCCTGCCGCCAGTCCTGTGGGTCGGGTGCGTCGGCGCTGGCGGGGCGGGACAGGCATTCCAGAATATCGGCGGTGCCACGCACCAGCGTCGCCCCCTCGCGGATCAGATGGTTGCAGCCGGCCGAACGGGGGTCGAGCGGCGATCCCGGAACGGCCATGACCTCGCCGCCACGCTCGGCCGTCTCGCGCGCTGTGATCAGCGACCCGGATCGTTCCGCCGCCTCGACAACAACGGTGCCAAGCGCAAGGCTGCCGATGATCCGGTTGCGGATCGGAAAATGCCGCGGTGTCGGCTGTGTGCCGGGCGGCATCTCGGCGATGACAAGGCCGGTCTCGCCAATCGCCTCCTGCAGTTCTGCGTTTTCCGGCGGATAGCGGATGTCGATCCCGCCCGCGATGACGGCAATCGTGCCGCCGGCCAGCGCGCCATTATGCGCGGCAGCATCAATGCCGCGGGCCAGGCCGGAGACCACCACATGACCCTCGGCTGCCAGCTCATCGGCAAGGCTCTGCGCAAGTCGCTGCGCGTTGATCGAGGCATTGCGGGCGCCAACTATGCCGACGCAGGGCCGATTGAGGAGATGCACCGCGCCCCGTGTCGACAGCACCGCCGGGGCGTCATCAAACTGCGCCAGCCGGTCTGGATAATCATCCCCGCCCTTGAACAGCAGCCTTGCGCCGACAGCCTCATTGGCCTCGAGCTCGGCCTCGGCCTCCGACCGTGCGGCCGGCTTCAGTGTCCGGCCACCACGCTTGGCAAGATCCGGCACGGCGCGGAGCGCCGCCGCAGCACTGCCATAGCGTTGCAGAAGCAGGCTGAAGGTCATCGGGCCGATATTCGGCGTGCGGATCAACCGCAGATGGGCGATTTGTTCCTCGCGGTCCATATCGCCGGTATACGCCATTAATCTGAAGGAATGATTAACGCCTTTGGATTAACACAAAGAGTATTGTCGGAAAGGTTTATTTCTTGCCGATGCGGCTTTCCGCACCAGTCAGAAGCCGGCCGATATTGGCATGGTGGCGGGCCCAGCTAAGCGCGCTCATGGCGATCACCGCGACAATGATCGGTGGTGGCAGCTTCAGCATTACCGCGGCAACGCTGCATCCAAGTGTGGCGACAAGTGCTGCCAGCGACGAATAGCGTGTCAGCGCGGCGGTGCCTAGCCAGAGCGCCACAAAGACAAGGCCAAGCCACGGATCGAAGGCGGTAAAGGTGGCAACACAGGTGGCAACGCCCTTGCCGCCACGGAATTTCAGCCAGACCGGAAAGCAATGCCCGACCACCGCCATCAGGCCGGCAACACCGGTCATCAGCGGATCCGATGTCACATGCGCCACACCAAGCGCAATCACCGCACCCTTGCCACCATCAGAGATCAGCGTCAGCAGCGCCAGCACCTTGCTGCCGGTGCGAAGCACATTCGTTGCGCCGATATTGCCGCTGCCGACGGCGCGGATGTCGCCCCTGCCGGCCAGGCGGGTGAAAATCAGGCCGAACGGCACCGACCCGGCCAGATAGGCCATCACCGCTATGAGGAGGATTTGTGGGCCGGCCATGATCAATCAGCCTCGCGAGAAGACAGATGTGCCACCAACCCAGCTTGCCAGCACACGGCCCTGAACGGGCAGTCCTTCAAATGGCGTCACCCGCGAGTTGGAGGTGAATGCGGCGGCGCGGACCACCCAGCTTGCCTGCGGGTCGAACAGCACGAGATCGGCCGCCGCGCCCTCGTTCAGTGAGCCGCCGTCAAGGTCGAGGATCGAGGCTGGGGCGAGGCTCAGAAGTTCCATCGCACGAAGCAGCGACAGATGCTCGCGATGAACCAGCGACAGCGTCATCGCAAGAAGCGTGTCGAGGCCCGAGGCACCGGGCTGGGCCGGGCCGAAAGGCTGCGCCTTGGCATCGCCATCAACAGGTATATGGTCCGAGGCAATGGCATCGATGGTGCCGTCGGCAAGCGCCTCGATGATGGCCTGGCGATCATCCTCGGCGCGCAGCGGTGGGGCAAGCTTGAAGGCCGTGTCATAGGTGCTTACCGACAGCTCGTTCAGCATGAAATAGGGCGGTGCGGTATCGGCCGTGACCGGCAGGCCCTCATCCTTGGCGCGGCGAATCGAGTCGATGGCGGCGCGGGTCGAAATATGCGCCGCGTGGTAGCGGGCGCCGCTGATCCTGACAAGGTGCATGTCGCGGTCGATGATCATCGCCTCGGCCTCGGGCGGTGCGCCGATCAGGCCAAGACGGGTCGATGTCTCGCTTTCATTCATCTCGCTTCCGGCGGTCAGATTGTGATCTTCGCAATGCTGGATGTAGGGCCGGTCAAGCATGCCGCAATAGGATAGCACCCGCCGCATCACCAGGCTGTCCATGATGGTCCGCGTGCCATTCGCGAACCCGACGGCGCCGGCCTCTGCCATCAGGCCAAGTTCGGCCATGGCCTTACCCTTCAACCTGCGGGTGGCGGCCCCGTACAGGAACAGGCGCGCGCCCTCGATGCGGTTCGCGCGAAGGCTGAGGGAATCGATCATGCTGGCATCATCGATCACCGGCCTCGCATCGGGCAGGGCTATGACGCTTGTGATGCCGCCTGATGCGGCGGCCCGCAGCAATGTCGACAGATCCTCCAGATGCTCGGCCCCGGGGTCGGCCGATTGCACGCGCATGTCGATCAGGCCGGGCGCAAGGCAGGCACCGGCGCAATCATGCGTCTTGGCCGCGGCGGCGACCAGTTCGGCCGGCGGTGTGCCGGCGCCGGAAGCGGAAATGGCGTCGCCGGTGATGGCAACAAAGCCAGTTTCGTCACGCGCCTGCGCAGGATCGAGGATCCGCGCGTTATGGAGCAACAGGTTGGTCATGACGCATCCCCGCCGGCAAGCGCCTCAAGGCAGGCCATTCGCGCCGCCACACCGATTTCCACCTGTGTGCGGATCAGGCTCTTCTCGACATCGTCGGCGGTGGCCGAGTCGATCTCCACCCCGCGGTTCATCGGCCCGGGATGCATGATCAGCGCCTGTGGCGCGGCCCGCATCAGCTTGTTGCGGTCAAGCCCGAACAGGTTGAAATATTCCCGCTGTGACGGTGTTTCGGTACCTTCCATACGTTCGGTCTGAAGCCGCAGCATCATCACGATATCGACATCTTCGATCCCGGCCTCGAGGTCGGTGAAGATTTCGACACCCATGCTGTCGATGGCGGCCGGCAGCAGTGTCGCCGGACAGACCAGCCTGATCTCGGCGCCAAGTGTCGACAGCAGGTGAATATTCGATCTTGCCACACGGCTGTTGGCGATATCCCCGCAGATGGCGATCCTGAGCCCCTCGATCCGGCCGATCCGGCGTTTGATTGTCAGCGCGTCGAGAAGCGCCTGCGTGGGGTGTTCATGACGCCCGTCACCGGCATTGATCACCGCCGCATCGACATGCTGGCTCAGCAGCTGCGCCGCGCCTGAGCAGTTATGCCGTACCACCAGTATATGCGGGTGCATCGCGTTCAGCGTGGTGGCGGTATCAAGAAGAGTCTCGCCCTTCTTGACCGACGATCCGGCGACATTGATATTCAGGACCGATCCGCCAAGATTCTTTGCTGCCAGCTCGAACGACACGCGCGTCCGCGTCGAATTCTCGAAAAACAGGTTGAGGACGGTACGACCGCGAAGCACTTCCGACAATGGTGGTTCGAACCTGCCGTCATTCTGGATGATGTCGGCAAAACTATTGCCGCGATCGATGAGACCGGTGATCTCGAGAGGGTTCAGCCCCTCGATTCCCAGAAGATGACGGGATCTCAGCCCGGCTGGCGGGGACGTTGTGGCCGGCATGCTGCCGGACGAGGCGGTTTCGCGTGCGAGCTTGTCTGTCATGAAAGCCAGCTTATAGTCACGGTTGCCCGCCAACGTCCAGCAGAAATCAGCCTGTTTCGGGAGCAGAGCCGTGAATCCGGTCGAGGGCGGACTGCAGGATCCAGCCCGCCGCCAGCGCGTCGCGCCTGACCGCGCGGCGTGCCCGCGTCATGTCGGCCTCCAGCATCGCCGATTCCACTGCCTGCGTTGACAGTCTTTCATCCTGAAAGGTGATCGGCAGGTCGCGCATGCGCAGCAGGGCGTGGGCGAAATCACGCGTCGCGTCGCATCGTGGCCCCTCGCTGCCATCCATATTGACCGGCCAGCCGATAACAAGCCCGCCGACGCCTTCATCATCGCACAGCGCGAACATCGCCTCGGCATCGGGGGTGAATTTCTTCCGCCACAGGATTTTCAGCGGGCTTGCCACGCTGAGCATGGAATCGGAAATGGCCAGCCCGATTGTCTTCTTGCCGACATCGAGTCCAAGCAGTCGCTGGCCAGGCGAAAGCGCCGCCGGCATATTGTTGAGCTTG
>SHBC01000061.1 GCA_004213025.1 SAR116 cluster bacterium | reverse complement strand
CCGCGACGTTGAGCGGCTGAAATCACTGCAGCTGGAAATCCACCGGCAATTCATCGATCATATTGTCGACCGGCGTGGTGGCAAGCTGACCGGCGATCATGATGATCTGTTCAGCGGTGCCTTCTGGACCGGCCAGCAGGCGGTTGAGCTTGGCCTGATTGACGGCATCGGGGAATGTCGGCGGCTGGTGACCGAACGGTTTGGCGAGTCGGTCGATTTGCTCTCGATCCAGCCGAAAAAACGCCTGTTTGGAGGGGTTGGCGGGCTGCCCGGTGCCTTTGGCCATGCAATTGGCGGCGCGGTGGCGGCGCGGGCCGTTGACGAGGCCGTCGAACTGGCGGTTGAGCGCGCGCACCTGTCGCGATACGGTCTGTGACCTGCTAAACCCGAAACCTTACAGGCCCAAAACCCGATAAGTGGAGATCCGCGTCGATGATACCCTCGCTTCCCAAGCTTCTTGCCCTTGCCGCCGTGCTGTGGGCTGTCTGGATGGGGTTCCGCCTGCTGGAGCGGCGCGGTGGTAACACGCGCGACGCGCCGCCCGACAAGTCCGGCGACCGCACCGGCAATGGCGCTCTCGATCTCGAGGAATGCGCGGTCTGCCGTGCCTGGGTGGCCGGCGAGCCATGCGAGCGCGAGAGCTGTCCCTACCGGTCCTGACCCGTTGCCGCCTGCGCGGATTCAACATATTGCATTCCAGCCCGGTTTGCGGCTAGTTTGCGGACATCTATTCATCGGAAAATCGGCGGATGGCCAAAACCTTTACGACCCATCCCGGGTTGGACTTCCAGTCCATTATTCTCAAGCTACAGGCATACTGGGCCGAGAAGGGCGCAGTGATTCTGCAACCCTATGATATGGAGGTCGGCGCCGGCACCTTTCACCCGGCGACGACGTTGCGCTCGCTTGGCCCGGATTACCATTGGCGCGCTGCCTATGTTCAGCCCTCGCGGCGCCCGACCGACGGGCGTTTCGGCGAGAACCCGAACCGGTTGCAGCATTACTACCAGTTCCAGACGATCTTCAAGCCATCACCGCCGGATTCGCAGGCGCTCTATATCGGCAGCCTTGCCGCCATCGGCCTTGACCCTGCCGCCCACGATATCCGCTTTGTCGAGGATGACTGGGAATCACCGACGCTTGGCGCCTGGGGGCTTGGCTGGGAGGTCTGGTGCGATGGCATGGAGGTCTCGCAATTCACCTATTTCCAACAGGTTGGCGGTCTGGAATGCGATCCGGTGCCGCTGGAGCTGACCTATGGTCTGGAACGGCTGGCGATGTTCATTCAGGGGGTCGAGAATGTCTATGACCTCGACTGGGACGGGGTGCCGGGCGAGCAGGGCGGCAAGCGCTATGGCGATATCTTCCACCGCGCCGAGGTCGAATTCTCGGACTGGAACTTCAACCACGCCGAGACCGACATGCTGCTGCAGCATTTCCGGGACGCCGAGGATGAATGCAACAGGCTGCTGACGGCGACGCCGCCGCTGGCACTTCCGGCCTATGACCAGTGCATGAAGGCAAGCCATCTGTTCAACCTTCTTGATGCCCGCGGGGTCATTTCGGTGACCGAGCGTGCCGCCTATATCGGCCGTGTACGGGCGCTGTCCCGCGGCTGCTGCGAGGCCTGGATCGGCGAAGGCAGCAAGGAAACTACATCGGGAGGTAAGAATGGCTGACCTTCTGATCGAAATCATCTGCGAGGAAATCCCGGCCCGCATGCAGCCCCGCGCCATGGCCGATCTACAGCGGATGATGCTGACGCGACTTGATGATGCCGGACTCTCACATGGCAGTGCGCACGGATTTGTGGCGCCGCGTCATCTGGCGCTCTATGTCGATGACGTTGCTGAACGGCAACCTGACATCAATGAGGAGCGCCGCGGCCCACGTGCCGATGCGCCTGACAAGGCCATCGAGGGGTTCCTGAAATCGACCGGCCTGACACGCGGCCAGCTTGTTGAGGAAGACACGCCGAAAGGCCGCTTCCTGTTCGCCAGGATTGAGAAAAAGGGCGTTGCCGCCGCCACCCTGCTGCCGGCCATGGTCTGCGGCGTGCTGGCCGAGTTCCCCTGGCCGAAGAGCCAGCGCTGGGGCGGCACGCGGTTCCGCTGGGTGCGGCCGCTGCATCGCGTCAATCTGCTGTTTGGCGGTGCGCCGCTTGCCGGCGAGCTTGACCTTGGCGGGGCCAGCCTTGCCTTCACCGCGGCAAGCCGTGGTCATTATTTTGAAAGCCCGCAGGATATCGACCTTGTCGGGCTGACCAATGCCGGTGACTATGTGGCGCGGCTTCGCGCCGGCCATGTCATGGTCGACCGGACGGAACGCCGGCAGGCGATCCTCGACGGGGCCACCGATCTGGCGGCAAGAGCCGGGTCAGTGCTGCGCGCGAACGAGGCACTGATCGATGAGATCTGCGGCCTTGTCGAATGGCCGACGCCGCTGTTCGGCGCCATCGAGGACCGGTTCATGGCGCTGCCCGACGAGGTGCTTGAGGCGTCGATCCGCACGCATCAGAAATATCTGACAACCGGCAGTGCCGACGGCGCCCTGCAGCCAGGCTTTGTCGTGATCAGCAACAGGCTGGCCGATCCGGAGCGTGACGCGGTGATTCTTGCCGGCAACCAGCGGGTGTTGCGGGCGCGGCTGGCCGATGCCGAATTCTTCTGGCAGGAGGATGGCCAGAGCAGGCTTGAGTCACAAGTGCCGAGGCTTGCCGATGTCACCTTCTATGAGGGACTTGGCAGCGTTGGAGACAAGGTGGCACGGCTTGAAAAACTCGCCGGTTTGATGGCCCCCTCGGTCGCCGGATGCGACGCGGAAATGGCCGTGGGCGCGGCCCGTCTTGCCAAGGCCGATCTTGTCACCGGCATGGTTGGTGAATTCCCCGAATTGCAGGGGATCATGGGCGGCTATTACGCCCGCAATGACGGCGAGGCGGACGCCGTCGCCGATGCCATCGCGGCGCATTACCGCCCGCAGGGCCCGTCCGATGCGCTTCCCGCCAGCCCCGAAGGATGTGTTGTCTCGCTTGCCGACAAGATCGACAGCCTTGTGGGATTCTTCGGTGTCGGTGCCAAGCCGACCGGGTCGAAGGATCCGTTTGCGCTGCGCCGCGCCGCGCTTGGCATCATCAGGATCATTCTTGAGGCGCGGATCAGGATGCCGCTGCTGCCAGTTCTGGCCGGCGCCGCTACCGCACATGGTTTTGCCGCTGCCGACCCCGAACTTGAGCCGTTCATCCGCGAGAGGCTGCGCGTCAGCCTTCGCGACGCCGGCCTTGCCCATGACGTCGTCGCGGCGGCGCTAGGTGATGGCACCGGGCCGGGTCATGACGATATTCTGGGCCTTGCCGACCGCGCCGCGGCCCTGTCCATTTTTCTTGCCGGTGATGACGGGGCGGGCCTTGTGGCCGGCTGGCGTCGCGCGGCAAGTATTCTCGAGGCCGAAGAAAGCAAGGCCAAGCAGGTGTTTTCCCCCACTTCCGACCCGCACCTGTTCGTTGAAGATGTCGAAACCGGACTTCATGCAGCGCTCACCGCACTGCCGGAGCCCGGCACGCAGATGCAGACCCGTGACGAGCTTGTTGCCGTCATGCAGTCGCTTGGCGGTCTGCGCCAGCCCATCGACAGGTTCTTTGACAGCGTCGTGGTCAATCATGATGACGCGGCGATAAGGCTTAACCGCCTCGGTCTTCTGGCCATGGTCAGGCAGGCCATGCAACGGGTCGCGGATTTCTCCAGACTAGAGGGGTAAGGGATCAATGAACGACAGTTCGATGCAGTGGGTTTACAGTTTTGGCGCAAGCGGCAGCGACGGTGACAGCAGCATGCGCAATCTGCTTGGCGGCAAGGGCGCCAATCTGGCAGAGATGAGCGGCATCGGCCTGCCGGTGCCGCCTGGCTTCACCATCTCGACCGAGGTGTGCACCCGTTATTACGATGATGGCCGCACCTATCCCGATACGCTTGGCGGGCAGGTGGCCGACGCGGTGGCGCGGATCGAGGCAGAGACCGGCGCCCGCTTTGCCGATCCTGGCAATCCGCTTCTGGTCTCGGTGCGCTCTGGCGCGCGGGCCTCTATGCCCGGAATGATGGATACGGTTCTCAATCTCGGGCTGAATGACGACACGGTTGCGGGGCTGGCCCGGCGGGCCGATGACAAGCGGTTCGCCTATGACAGCTATCGCCGCTTCATCCAGATGTATGCCGATGTCGTGATGGAGGTGGATCACGGGCTGTTCGAGGATGAGCTTGAGGAGCTGAAACTTCGCTGTGGCGTCTTTGATGATACTGGGTTGACAGGCGATAATCTGGAAACGCTTGTCACCACCTACAAGACGATTGTCGAGGAAGAGGCCGGCCGGCCATTCCCGCAGGACCCGCATGACCAGCTGTGGGGCGCCATCGGTGCCGTATTCAACAGCTGGATGAATGCGCGCGCCACCACCTATCGCCGGCTCAACAACATTCCGGCAAGCTGGGGAACGGCGGTGAATGTTCAGGCCATGGTGTTCGGCAATATGGGGGATGACTGCGCCACCGGCGTTGCCTTCACACGCGACCCGTCGACTGGCGAGAATGCCTTCTATGGCGAGTATCTGATCAATGCCCAGGGCGAGGATGTCGTCGCCGGCATTCGCACGCCGCTGCCATTGACGACGGCGGCCCGCGCGAATGGGGGCGGTGATGATCTGTCGATGGAAGAGGCGATGCCGGATGTGTTCGGCCAGCTTGACAAGGTGCGCGCACAGCTCGAGACGCATTACACAGACATGCAGGATCTCGAATTCACCGTGCAGAAGGGCAAGCTGTATATGCTGCAGACCCGCAGCGGCAAGCGGACCGCCGCGGCGGCGCTGCGCATGGCGGTGGAAATGGCCGAAGAGGGGCTGATCAGCCGCGACGAGGCGCTGCTGCGGATCGACCCGATTGCCCTTGACCAGCTTCTTCACCCGACTCTCGATCCAGACGCGCCGAAGACGGTGATCACGCAGGGGCTGCCGGCCTCGCCAGGCGCCGCTGCCGGCGAGATCGTCCTGACCGCCGACAAGGCCGAGGAAATGGCTGCAAACGGTCACCAGGTGATCCTTGTCAGGCTGGAGACAAGCCCGGAAGACATCCATGGCATGCATGCCGCTGCCGGCATTCTGACGGCGCGTGGCGGCATGACAAGCCATGCTGCCGTCGTCGCGCGCGGCATGGGGCGGGCCTGTGTGTCCGGTGCCGGCGAGGTCAGGTTCGATGAGGTGAACAACAAGGTGTTTGTTCGCGACCAGGAACTTTCCGAGGGTGACACCATCACCATCGATGGCGGCACCGGCGAGGTGTTTCTTGGCCGTGTCGATACCATTCAGCCGGAAATGTCGGGGTCGTTCGCGACGATCATGGAATGGGCCGATGACATTCGCCGCATGGCCGTTCGCACGAATGCCGAAACGCCGGCCGATGCGCGTACCGCCGTCGGCTTTGGCGCTGAGGGGATTGGGTTGTGCCGGACCGAGCATATGTTCTTTGACATCGACCGGATCATCGCCATGCGCGAGATGATCATGGCGGTCGACAGCGAGGGCCGGGAGGTGGCGCTTGCCAAGCTGTTGCCGATGCAGCGTCAGGATTTCGAGGAATTGTTCACCATTATGGCCGGGCTTCCGGTGACGATCCGTCTACTCGACCCGCCACTTCACGAGTTCCTGCCGCATTCCGCAGACGAGCTTGCCGATGTCGCCGCGGCGGCCGGCATCTCGCCGGAAACAGCCCGGCAACGCTCGCTGAAACTGTCGGAATCGAACCCGATGCTGGGGCACCGTGGTTGCCGTCTTGCCGTGACCTATCCGGAAATCTGCCGGATGCAGGCGCGGGCCATTTTCGAGGCCGCCACCGCCATCGCCAGCAGGGGTGGCGAGGCACCGGTGCCCGAGGTGATGATCCCGCTTGCCGCCACCGCGAAGGAGCTGGAGCTGTGCAAGGCGGTGATCGATTCCGAGGCCGAGGCGGTGATGAGCGAAACCGGCATCAGGATCGAATATCTTGTCGGCACGATGGTTGAACTGCCACGCGCCGCCGTCTGTGCGGGTGACCTTGCCACGCAGGCGGAATTCTTCTCATTCGGTACCAATGACCTGACGCAGACGGCGCTCGGGATCAGCCGTGATGATGCCGGTGCCTTCATGCATGCCTACACGGATGCGGAAATCTATCCGATCGACCCGTTTGTCTCGATTGACCGCGAGGGTGTCGGGGCGCTGGTGCGGATGGGCGCCGAACGGGGCCGCGCGTCGCGTGATGGGCTGAAGCTTGGCGTCTGCGGCGAGCATGGCGGCGATCCGGCGTCAATCGCCTTCTTTGAAGAGGTCGGGCTGGATTATGTGTCCTGTTCGCCCTACCGGGTGCCGGCGGCCCGCCTTGCCGCGGCGCAGGCGGCGATCCGCCAACGCGGCTAACAAACTCATTTGGACAAACAAAAAGGCCGGGATATCCCGGCCTTTTTCATGCGCCCGGCCTGCTTCTGCCGGGCACTGATCGCGATGCGGCGGCTTACTTGATGCCGAGATTCGAGAAGCGCTTGTTGAAGCGTGCCACCTGGCCGCCCGAATCGACGATCCGGTGCTGACCTGTCCAGGCAGGATGCGTCTTCGGGTCGATATCAAGCTTCAGCACGTCACCAGGCTTGCCCCATGTCGAACGGGTCTTGCGCTCGCTGCCGTCGGTCATCACGA
>SHBC01000060.1 GCA_004213025.1 SAR116 cluster bacterium | reverse complement strand
TCGTTCAGGGCAATCGGGTCGATGCCGGCAAGCGGTTCATCAAGCAGCAGGAATGTTGGCCGCATCGCCAGCGCACGGGCAATCTCCAACCGCCGACGCTCACCACCGGACAGGTTGATGGCCGATGTGTTACGAAGGTGGGCAATTGAAAATTCGGCCATCAAATCGTCAAGAATGGCGTCATGGTCGCCCTTGGTTCCCTCGGTCGTTTCCAGCACGGCCCGAATGTTCTGTTCAACTGTCAACCCGCGGAAAATGCTGGATTCCTGCGGCAGATAGCCAAGCCCGAGTCGCGCCCGCTGGAAGACCGGCAGGTCGGTGATCTCGGTGCCGTCGAACTGCACATTGCCTTCATCTGCCGGCAACAGCCCAACGAGAATGTGGAATGTCGTCGTCTTGCCGGCCCCGTTCGGTCCCAGCAAGCCGACAGCCTCGCCGCGCTTGAGTTGCATCGAAACATTGCGAACGACACGCTTGCCGCTGAAGCTCTTGCCGATACCACTCGCCACCAGTCCTTCCTGGTGCGAGATCAGGCGCGGACGGTTCAGTTCGGTCGATGCCGTGTCAAATTCTGAGGCAGCCATAAGATCTCATCTGATAACAGGACCTTAACCTAGCTTCATTTTCCTTTAATCTCAACGGTCAATCGCCTGCCCTGCTGACAATTCACGTCAGTTTGACTGCAGGACTCCGCTGACCCGGCCGCCAGACCCTGTCGACAGCATGCGGCTGTTGCCGGTCTTGAGATCCATTTCGGCGCGATCGCCAAGCATCCGGCTGCCACCATCGATGATTTCAACATTGCCGGTGACTGTTGCAAATTCGGACCCGGCGTCATAGGTCGCGGCATCGCCGGTGGCCTCGCGGCCGGTGTCGCCTGTCACCTTCACATCCCCTTCGGCGTCAATGGCTGTGAGCGCGCCATCGGCGGCGAAATAGGCATTGACCAGGTCGCCGGCAAAGACGCGCCCGTTCGAATCCGTGTAGATGGCGTTGCCAGAGGCGGTCATCTTCTGGGTCTCGTCATCGCCGGTGTCAAGATCGATGTAGGTGTCGGCGGTGATTGTGCCGCGCGATCCGGATACGACGGCCTTTGGTCCTTCGACCCGGTAGTCCTTTTCCACAATCCTGTAGATGAATTTGCTACCGCTGGCGCTCGATGCATCGTCCTTGAAGGCGGCATTGCCTGTCGCGGTCACGGTTTCGATCTCGCGTTCCTCGCTTTCAGGGTCATAGGTGGCGACAAGCAGATTGCCGCGAATTTCCTGTTCGCCCTGGATGGCGACAGCGTTGCCCTTCGCCGTGTAGATGCCGTCAGTCTGATTCCATTCCAGAATGTCATCCGCCTCAATCGTCAGCGGCTCCTCCTGCTGTGCGGCAACGCCCATCGGCAGTGCGGCAAGCGCGACAAGACAGATGCCGAGAAAACCGGACCGTAGCTTTGGTGATGTGGCGTTCAATGTCTGAAACATGTTTTCCCCTTGTGATCTGAGGTGATTTTGCGCGTTCGCCGCTTTCACGCCATGGCATGATCGACTGACTGCGGATCAGGACCCGTTCCCTGTGTTGTGGAGTGTCATTCTTGGCTTGTCGGTGAAAATGATGATGCTGCCCCTGTCGGTCACCTGCATGCCGCCGGCGAGAATCACACTGCTGTCATTCTCGACCCGCACCGGCCTGTCGGTTTTCATATCACCCTCTTCGAGATTGGCGTGGATCACCTCCGCCGACATGACAAGGCCGGTGTCACGGCTGGTGATCACCACATCGCCAATGAGGTCGATTTCCGTGATGCCCGGAAAATACACGCCTGTTATCGAGGTGACATTCATCACATCTCCATCGGCGCGGCGGAGTTCGGCTGTCGGTGACGACAGATCGACAACGCCATTTTCACGTTCACGGGCGACCTCTGCGGTGATCTCGAACGGCTCGCCACGCGCGGTCTGCCCCCGATAGATCGCACCGGTCAATTCGACGTCACCGGTCTCGTCAACCTTGATGTCGCTGATTTCCAGGCGGATTTCATCCTGCTGGTTGAACAGGCCAAGCCACAGGACAATACCGAACGACATCACCACGCCAAGCGCGATAAACAGCAGGCTGGTCCGAAACCCCCGACGTTCAGGGTCGGACTGTCTGGCGCGCGGGGCGAATTTGGGCGCGGGCTGATTGGTGCCCTGTTCCTCTGCCATCGATGCAGCCCCTAATGGTGAAAGATATCGAGATCGGCGAAGCCGCCAAGATCCATGCCGGCGCGGACAGGCAGGAATTCGAAACAGGCTCTGGCGATATCGGCGCGGTTTTCGCGCTCCAGCATTTCATCCAGCACGGCGCGCAGGCGGTGGAGATACAGCACATCGCTTGCCGCGTAATGTTGCTGTGCATCGCTCAGTGTGTCGGCGCCCCAGTCAGATGATTGCTGCTGTTTGGAAATCTCCACGCCGATAAGCTCGTTACACAAATCCTTCAGGCCATGCCTGTCGGTATAGGTGCGGCAGAGTTTCGACGCGATCTTCGTGCAATAGACCGGCCCCTTGATCGGGCCAATTGCCTGCGCCAGCGCGGCCAGATCGAACCGTGCGAAATGAAACAGCTTGGTCACCGCCGGATTGGCCAGAATGGCCACCAGATTGGGGGCTGGCCGAAGCGGATGCGCCATCTTTACCAGATGCGCGTCACCATCACCGGATGACAGCTGGATGAGGCAGAGCCTGTCGCGATGCGGGTTCAGCCCCATCGTTTCGGTATCGATGGCAATCTCGGTGCCAAGATCGATGCCGTCTGGCAGATCATCATGATGAAGATGTATGGCCATCCTGCTGCTTGTCCTCACATTGCTGGCACCCGGCGCGCCGCCGACCGCGCGGATCAGGCGATCACATTACAGGATCAGCATGGCGAAATGCCAGTTAAACCTTCCCGCCGGGAACATCTGAGTGCGCCCGCACCGGTCGGCGGAAATGGCGAAGTTCCGGTCGCTGGCGTAAAAATGGGTGGACACACTGCCGGTGCAGATTGATCCTGTGACTGGTTTGAGACCTGAAGGGGAGAAAGGTCATGAAATCGCAATATCGCGTGGTCGTTATAGGTGGCGGTGTCGTCGGTGCGTCGATTATCTATCATCTGGCGAAGATGGGATGGTCGGATATCTGCCTGATCGAGCGGTCGGTGCTGACCGCCGGGTCTAGCTGGCATGCCGCCGGCGGTGTTCATGCGCTGAATGCCGACCCCAATATTTCCGCCCTGCAGGCCTACACCATCGACCTTCTTGGCAAGATCGAGGAAGAAAGCGGGCAGTCGGTCGGCATGCATATGACCGGTGGTCTGACGCTGGCCGGCACGCCGGATCGCTGGGAATGGCTGCAATCCGCCTACCGGGTCTATCAGAGCATCGGCATTGAGGATGTACGGCTTGTGACAGCCGAGGAAGCTGGCGCGATGTGTCCGGTGCTGTCGACAGATGGCATTCTTGGCGGCCTGTGGGCTGACCGCGAGGGCTATGTCGATACCACGGGAACGGTGCTTGCCTATGCCGGCGCGGCGAAGAAGAACGGCGCCACGGTGATTGAACATAACCGCGTTCTGGAACTCAATCAGACGTCCGATGGCTGGGATGTCGTGACCGAGAAGGGCACGATTTCGTGCGAGCATGTTGTCAACGCTGCCGGGCTGTGGGCGAAACAGGTTGGCCGCATGGCCGGGATCGAACTGCCTGTATCGCCGCTGTCGCACCATTACCTGCTGACCGAGACGATCCCCGAGGTGGCCGAGCTGGACGGTGAATTGCCGCTGGTCGTCGATCTCGAGGGATTCACCTATATGCGGCAGGACCAGAAAGGCATGCTGCTTGGCATCTATGAGATCAACCATCAGCACTGGATGATGGATGGCGCCCCCTGGGATTACGGGATTGAGTTGCTGCAGGAGGATGTCGACCGGATCGAGAACGAGCTGACGATGGGGTTCGAACGCTATCCGGTGTTGCAGACGGCCGGCGTGCGGAACTGGGTCAATGGTGCCTTCACCTTTTCGCCTGACGGCAACCCGCTTGTCGGGCCGGTACCTGGCAAGCGCGGCTACTGGTCGGCCTGCGCGGTCATGGCCGGATTCCTGCAGGGCGGCGGCGTCGGCAAATCACTTGCCGAATGGATGATCCATGGCGAGCCGGAGGCCGATGTCTATGGAATGGATGTCGCGCGCTACGGCCCCTTTGCCGAGAACAAGGAATATATCAAGCAGACAACCGGCCAGTTCTATTCACGCCGCTTTGTCATGACCTACCCGAATGAACAGCTGCCGGCGGGCCGGCCACTGAAGATGGCGCCGGCACATTCCGACATGGCGGCTGCGGGCGCGGTCTGGGGCAACAGCTGGGACCTTGAGGTACCGCTGTATTTTGCGCCACAGGGATTTGCCGAGACACCGTCGCTGAAGCGCTCGAACGCCTTTGACATTGTCGGCGGCGAATGCCGGACGGTGCGCCGCGATGTCGGCCTTCTGGACATCACCGGCTTCTCACGCTTCGAGATCAGCGGGCCGAATGCCGAGGCCTGGATGAACAAGCTTTTCGCCACGAAACTGCCGGCGCCGGGCCGTGCCCGACTTGCCGTCGCGCTTGGCCATGATGGCCGGCTGAAGGGTGATCTGACGCTGTTCAACTGGGGTGATGGGACCTGGTGGATCATGGGGTCCTATTATCTGCGGCGCTGGCATATGCGCTGGTTCGATGATCACATGGATGACGGCGTGCAGGTGCGCGACCTTGGCGAGGAGATGGCCGGGTTCTCGCTGTCCGGGCCGAATTCGCGGGCGGTGCTGGAAAAGCTGACCGACGGGCCTCTTGATGAGCTGTCATTCATGGGATGCGGCAGTTTCGATGTCGGGCTGGTGCGGACACGGATTGGCAGGCTGTCTGTCACCGGTGAGGCAGGCTACGAAATCAACTGCCGGATGGGTGATCACATCGCCTTGCGGCGCATGCTGCTGGCGGCGGGTGCCGATCTCGGGATTGCCGAATTTGGCTTCAACGCCCTGCTGTCGCTGCGGCTGGAAAAAAGCTACGGCATCTGGTCGGCCGAATTCACGCAAGGCTATACGCCGGGGATGACCGGCATGGACCGGTGGATCGACTGGGACAAGGCTGGCTTCATCGGCCGTGATGCGGCCATCGCCGAGCGTGAGGGCAATGGCCCGGCGCAGCGTCTGGTAACGCTGGATGTGGCGGCAAACGGTGCCGATGCCAGCGGTTACGAGCCTGTCTGGTCAGGTGACCGGCGGGTCGGGTTCGTGACATCCGGCGGCTATGGCCACACGGTCGAGAAATCGCTTGCGATGGCGCTTGTCGACAGCGATCTGGCATCTGTCGGCACCGATCTTGGCGTTCACATCGTCGGGGTGGAGCGGGACTGTTCGATCATCACGCCATCACCCTATGATCCGGCCGGCGCCGTGATGCGCGCGTGACAACCGGCACATTACCGAGTTTCGTTTGAGGGAAATCTGATGAGCCAACAGCCAGACGCAATCATTATCGGGACCGGTGTGATCGGAACCGCGGTGGCCTTCGAAATGGCGAAAGCCGGCTGGAAGACGCTGTCTCTGGACCGCAACACGCGGATCGGGCACGGCTCGACAGCCGGGTCATGCGCCATCATCCGCATGCATTACTCGACCTTTGATGGCACCGCCTTTGCCTGGGAGGGGTATCATTACTGGCGCGACTGGGCGAGCTATCTTGGCCTGCCGGAGAGCGCCGATCTGGCGAAATTCAAGGAATGCGGCTGTATGGTCATGCGCACGGCGGCGAATGACTATCTGGACAAGCATCTTGCCACCAGTCGCGATCTGGACATTCCGGTCGAGGAATGGGACGCCGGCACCATTCGTGACAGGCTGCCGATCTATTCGCTGGAAAGTTTTGCGCCGCCGCGCCGGATTGATGATCCGACCTTTGGTGCGCCGAATGGCGAGCGGATCTCCGGCGCGCTCTACTGGCCGAATGGCGGCTATGTCACCGACCCGTCCCTGTCATCGCAGAATCTGGCCGATGCCGCCAGGCAGCATGGCGCTCAATTCCGGCTTGGCGCCGAGGTGGTGGAAATCCTGAAGGCGGATGGCCGCGTCAACGGTGTGCGGCTTGCCTCGGGTGAGGAAATCCACGCGCCGGTGGTGGTCAATGTCGCCGGGCCGGCCTCGGCGCATATCAACGGGCTGGCCGGTGTGCTTGACGAGATGACGATCGAGACACGGCCGCTCCGCCAGGAGGTGGCGCATGTGCCGGCGCCGCAGGGATGTGATTTCGATAAGATCGGCATGGTTGTGTCGGACTCCGATATTGCCTGCTATATCCGACCCGAACATGGCAACAACATCCTCATCGGCAGCGAAGACCCGCCCTGCGATCCGCATATGTGGGCCGATACCGATACCGATTATGCGCGCGATTTCACCGACCAGTGGAACAACCAGGTGATGCGCTATGGCCAGCGGGTGCCAAGTCTCGGCATCCCGTCACAGGCGCGCGGCGTCGTTGATCTCTATGACGCCTCGACGGACTGGATCCCGATCTATGACAAGACATCGCTTGGTGGCTATTACATGGCCTGCGGGACAAGCGGCAACCAGTACAAGAACGCGCCGATCGCCGGCAAGATGATGGCCGCCCTGATCGATTATTGTGAGGGCGGTGCCGATCACGACGCCGCGCCGTTGCATTA
>SHBC01000006.1 GCA_004213025.1 SAR116 cluster bacterium | reverse complement strand
CCTTCGAACTCGACATCGACAACGGCGCCGATGACCTGACTGATTTTGCCGATATTGTTTGCCATTTATCCTTACTCCGCGATTGAATTCTGGTCCGTTACACCGCTTCGGCGCCGGAAATGATTTCGATAAGTTCCTTGGTGATTGTCGCCTGGCGGGTCCGGTTATAGACCAGCGTCAGACGGTCAATCAGATCGCCCGCATTGCGCGTCGCATTGTCCATCGCCGTCATCCGCGCCGCCAGTTCGGCAGCCGAGGATTCCAGCAGGGCGCTGTAGATCTGGGTCGAGATATTGCGCGGCAGTACCGCGGCAAGAAGCTCTTCTTCTTCCGGCTCATATTCGTAGGACACGCCCTGGTCATCCGACGCCTGATCATTGGCCGGGGCAGACTCATCGACCTCGGCCGGGATCAGCTTTTTCAGCGTCACTTCCTGCGAAATGGCGGATTTGAACTTGTTGAAGATGACGGTGCAGACATCGAACTCGCCAGCCTCGAAGCCGCCACGAACCTTGTCGCCGATCGACGCCGCATCGGCAAAGGCAACCGATGTTCCCTGAATGCCCTCAAGCGCCTCGATATAGGACTCGCCAAGTTCACGCCGCAGTGCATCAGCCGACTTGCGGCCGACCATCAGCAGCTTGACAATCTTGCCCTCGCCGCGAAGCCGCGCCACCTCGGTCCGGGTCTGACGGGTGATGGCACCGTTGAAACCGCCACACAGGCCGCGGTCGGCCGAAACCACGACCAGCAGATGCGTCTTGTCCTGGCCATTGCCGACAAGAAGCTGCGGTGCCGAGGACGGATCAGCCTTGCCGGCTAGCGAATTGATGATCTGCTGCATACGATCGGCGTAGGGACGGCCACGCTCAGCCGAATCCTGCGCCCGCCGCAGCTTTGCCGCCGCAACCATTTTCATGGCCGAGGTGATCTTCTGCGTCGACTTCACGCTGTTGATGCGCGTCTTTAGGTCTTTCAACGATGGCATGCATCAGGCTCCATGTTCCAGCACGCGGCGGCGCACCGCCGTGTATCCGTTCGAACAGCTATTCCCCGAACAGCTATTCCCCGAACAGCTATCCTTAGGCAAAACTCTTGCCGAACGCCTCAATAGCGGCTCTCAGCTTTGCTTCGGTGTCATCGGACAGCTTCTGCTCGTCCCGGATCGTATCGAGAACGTCGGCGGCGGCGCTGCGAAGATGCTCCATGAGGCCGGCTTCAAACCGGCCGACATCAGCAACCTCGACGCCGTCGAGATAGCCATTCACACCGGCAAAGATCACGGCAACCTGCTCCTCAACCTTCATCGGGCTGTATTGCGGCTGCTTCAGCAGCTCGGTCAGGCGCGCACCGCGCTCAAGAAGGGCGCGTGTCGAGGCATCCATGTCCGAGGCGAACTGGGCGAAGGCGGCCATCTCGCGATACTGCGCAAGCTCCAGCTTCACCGAACCGGCAACCTGCTTCATTGCCTTGATCTGCGCGGCCGAACCAACACGGCTGACCGACAGGCCGACATTCACCGCCGGGCGGATGCCCTTGTAGAACAGTTCTGTCTCGAGGAAGATCTGGCCGTCGGTGATCGAGATCACGTTGGTCGGGATATAGGCCGACACGTCACCGGCCTGCGTCTCAATGACGGGAAGTGCGGTCAGCGAGCCCGAGCCATTGGCCTCGTTCATCTTCGCGGCCCGCTCAAGAAGACGGGAGTGGAGATAGAAAACGTCGCCGGGATAGGCTTCACGGCCTGGCGGGCGACGCAGCAGGAGGCTCATCTGGCGATAGGCGACAGCCTGCTTCGACAAATCATCATAGACGACCAGCGCGTGCATGCCATTGTCGCGGAAATACTCGCCCATGGTGCAGGCGGTGTAGGGCGCCAGGAACTGCATCGGTGCCGGATCGGAAGCCGTGGCGGCAACAATAATCGAATATTCAAGCGCGCCCTGCTCTTCGAGGGAGCGTACGATCTGTGCAACGGTCGAACGCTTCTGGCCGACAGCGACATAGATGCAGAACAGCTTCTTGCCATCTTCCTTGCCAGCCGCCTCATTGACAGGCTTCTGGTTGATGAAGGTGTCGACGGCAATCGCCGTCTTGCCGGTCTGACGGTCACCAATGATCAGCTCGCGCTGGCCACGGCCGATCGGGATCAGGCTGTCGATCGCCTTCAGGCCGGTCTGCATCGGCTCGTGAACCGATTTCCGCGGCATGATGCCAGGTGCCTTCACCTCAACCCGGTTGCGGGTGACATCCTTCAGCGGGCCCTTGCCGTCAATCGGGTTGCCAAGCGCGTCGACAACGCGGCCAAGCAGGCCCTTGCCAACCGGCGCGTCAACAATCGACGCGGTACGGCGAACAACGTCGCCTTCCTTGATGGCGCGGTCATCACCGAAGATAACGATACCGACATTGTCCGACTCAAGGTTCAGCGCCATGCCCTGAACACCGCCCTCGAACTCGACCATCTCACCGGCCTGAACCTCGTCAAGACCGTGGACGCGCGCGATACCGTCGCCAACCGACAATACGCGGCCAACCTCGGCGACCTCTGCATCGCTGCCGAAATTGGCGATCTGTTCCTTCAGGATTGCTGAAATTTCAGCCGCACGAATATCCATCACGCTATACCCTTCATAGCTGTTTCAAGCCGGTTGAGCTTTGTTTTGACTGATGTGTCGATCATCCGCGATCCGATCCGTACGACCAGACCGCCGATGAGTGCCGGGTCCACCCGCATGGAGAGCGAGAGCTTGTCGCTGCCGGCAATTTTTGCCACCGCCTTTTCGACACGCGCGCGGCGCTTGTCGTCAAGTTCGATGGCGGAGATGATTTCGGCCGAGATCTCGCCACGACGGCGGGCATGCTCGGCAAGGAAGGCGGAAATGATTCGGGACAGGGCGTGCAGCCGGCCATTGGTCGCGACCGTGCCGACAAACCGGACTGTCAACTCGTCGGCGCCGCCCTTTTCAAGAATGGCTGTCATCGCCCTGGTCTGGTCTGACCAGGAGATTGCCGGTGACCCGGCAAGCATCTTCATCTCGTCATTGCCGGCCAGAATGTCGGCAAGACTGGTAAGGTCGGCAACAACAGCATCGATTTTGCCAGCGTCCTCGGCGAGTGCGTACAATGCACCTGCATAACGGCCGGCAAGACCCTTAGCGCTAGAACTCAACGACGTGCCCTCATCAACAGGAATTTTTCACGATGGCGCAGGCTGTACCCGGCGGTGACCGGAGACCATTTGCACCGGTGTGGTGGCTATCATACCCGTGCCGGAAAGGCAAGCGCCGAAGCCGCCTATTTTGGGCTGGAAACGGGGTCCGCGGCAATGCGTCATCTACAGAAAGCTGTAGGGGTCGATATCGATCTGCAGCCTGACACCCGATGGCAGCGATGCGGCCGCCAGCCAGGCCGCGATAACCGCCTGGATATCAACCGTCTTGTCGGCCCTGACAAGCGCCCGGCCACGGTGACGGCCGCGCAGGAACCCAAGCGGCGCCATACTGGGCCCGAAGATATCAACACCATGATAATGCGGACGGCTGGCATCAAGCGCCTGCATCGCCGCCTGCAACCGCTGCGGGTCCGGCGCCGACAGCACCAGCGAGGCAAGCCGCGCGAATGGCGGCATGCCGGCAAGCCGCCGCGATTCCGCCTCGGCCTTCAGAAACCTGTCACGGTCGCCGGAGAGCAGCGTCTCCATCACCGGGTTGGTGCTGTCCATCGTCTGCAGCAGTGCCAGCCCGGGCCGCGCGGCACGGCCGGCACGCCCCGCCACCTGGGCCAGCATCTGGAAACTCCGCTCGGCGGCACGCAGATCACCGCCGGCCAGCCCGAGATCGGCATCAACTATCCCGACCAGCGTCAGATTCGGGAAATGATGACCCTTTGCCACCATCTGCGTGCCGATGATGATGTCCACCTCGCCATCGACAACCGAGCGGACAAAGCTCTCGGCGCTGCCGGGACTTGCCACTGTATCGCTCGAAAAAACAGCGAATCGCGCCTCGGGAAAGCGCTGCAGCACCTCTTCGGCAAGACGCTCGACACCCGGCCCGCAGGCCTGCATGCTGTCCTCCTCGCCACATTCGACACAGCCGCGTTGCGGTCGCGCCTCATAGCCGCAATGGTGGCATTTCAGCCGCCCCACAAGACGGTGCATGACCATCCAGCTGTCACAGTTCGGGCAGGTCACCTTGTGACCGCAGGCACCGCACAGCGTCAGCGGCGCATAGCCGCGGCGATTCAGGAACAGCAGCGATTGCTCGCCAGCCTCCAGCCGCGCCGTGATCGCCTCGACAAGCGGCGGCGCCAGCCAGCGGCCACGCTCCGGTGGTGTGCGCCGAAGATCAACCGCGGCAATCTCGGGAAGCTGCGCCTCGCCAACACGCCGTGGCAGGCTGATATGACGATAGCGCGGCGGGTCGCCAACCTTGCCGGCATTGACCCAGCTTTCCAGTGACGGCGTCGCGGTGGCGAGAATGGCCGGACAATTCTGCAGGCGGGCCCGCAATATCGCCATGTCCCGGGCGTGATAGGTCACCTGGTCTTCCTGCTTGTAGGCATGCTCATGCTCTTCATCGACGACAATCAGGCCAAGATCGGAGAAGGGCAGGAACAACGCCGAGCGCGCACCCACTACCACCGACGCCTCGCCAAGCGCGATATGGCGCCAGGCGCGGCGCTTGCGGCCCGGGGCAACATCGGAATGCCATTCCGTCGGCGGCACGCCGAATCGATCCTGAAAGCGCTGCTTCCAGGCCGCCGAAAGCGCAATCTCCGGCAGCAGGATCAGCGCCTGCCGCCCGGCCGCGACGACCGATTCGACAGCGTCAAAATACACCTCGGTCTTGCCCGATCCGGTTACCCCGTCCAGCAGCATCGGCGTGAAGCCGCTGCTAAGATTGCCGGTGATTTCCTGCATCGCGGCGGTCTGGTCGGGGGTTGGCGGCGGGCCGGCGACGGGGTGCGGGCGTGGCGGCGGCGTGCTGTCGCTGACAAGAAGCGTGTCCAGCGAGCCGGTTTTCGCCATTGCCGTGATCACGCCGGCACTGACCCCGGCCTCACGCTGCAGATCGGCGGCTGACAGCGCGCCAGCCACCGCCAGTATCTCGGCCACACGGCGGCGCGCGGCGGTCAGCCTTTCATCGGCGGGCGGCGTGTCCGGGCGGCGATAGATCTTGCGTTGCGGCGGCGGTTGCAGGGCCTGCGGCTGGCTCAACGCCATCTTCACCACCCCGCCAATCGGCGCCATCGTCCAGCTGGCGACGCGCTCGAGGAAATCAACAAAGGTCGGCGGCAATGGCGGCAGCGGCGCCACACCCGTTACCGCCTTCAGCGTTGTCGCCGGAATGGTGCCGTCACCCGGGCCAAGAACGATGCCGTTCAGCTGGCGCGGGCCAAAGGGAACGCTGACAATCGTGCCGCGCGGCAACGGCCCCGGACCGGCAGGCCCCCCGTCCGCCCCCAGACCGTCTGCATTATAATCGAAGGTACGGTCGAGCGGCACCGCGACGGCGACCCGGACGGTTTTCTGGCTGCTGTCGGTTTCCGCTGTCGAGGTCACCCCCTGACCCGCCCCCTTGATACTGGACAGGTGGATTTGCCACCTGTCATGCGATACACTCCGCGCGTCGGCACGGCCGACACCAACCTACACCGGAGAGCGGATTCCTTGACATGAAAATTTTCCTCGACAGCGCCGATATCGGCGAGATCGAAGCCCATATTGCCAGCGGCTTTGTCGATGGCGTGACCACGAACCCGTCACTGATCGCCAAATCGGGTCGCAACATTCTGGAAACCATCGCCCAGATCTGCGAGATGGTCGATGGCCCGGTCAGCGCCGAGGTGGCCGCCACCGATTTCGAGACGATGCTGAAGGAAGGCAGGAAACTTGCCGCGCTGGCGCCGAATGTCACCGTCAAGGTGCCCTTGACCGAGGCCGGGCTTCGCACCTGCCGGGCGCTTCGCGAGGCGGGAACGCAGGTCAATGTCACGCTGTGCTTTACAGCCGGGCAGGCGCTGCTGGCGGCAAAGGCCGGCGCGACCTTCATTTCACCCTTTGTCGGCAGGCTCGATGATATCGGGCATGATGGCATGGGGCTGATCGAGGAAATCTGCACCATCTATGACCAGTATGACATGCCGACCGAGGTGCTTGTCGCCTCGGTGCGCAGCACGCAGCATGTTGTCGACGCGGCGATGCTCGGGGCCAATGTCGTCACGCTGCCGCCGAAGATCCTCACCGCACTCTACAAACATCCGCTGACCGACAAGGGTCTGGCCGCCTTCATCTCGGACTGGGAAGGCACCGGACAGTCGATCCTGTAGCGGCGATGGCGGGGTGGCAATGGCGGGTCAGCAGGATATCGTGACACACAGGCAGGCCTGGCTGGCCTGGCTGGAGACCGAGCGGCGTTATGGCGCCAACACGCTTGCCGCCTATGCCGCCGACCTTGATGACTATCTTCGCCATGCCGATGCGGATGCGGCGCCTGACAGGCGGTGCTTCCGGGGCTGGCTTGCCGATATGGCGGCACGCGATCTGGCGCGCAGCACCATCGCCCGGCGGGTGTCTGCCTTGCGCGGCTTCTACCGCTTTTGCGGGCGCACCGGCAGGATGACGGTCAATGACCTGAGCTGGCTTCGCGCCCCACGGCCAGCGAAATCGGTCCCCAAACCGGTGTCTGAGGAAGATGCAAAGGCACTTCTGGCGGCCATTTTCCGGCGCCGCGGCGAGGACTGGACCAAACAGCGGGATTTCGCGCTGCTGATGCTGCTGTATGGCGGCGGTCTGCGCATTTCCGAGGCGGTCGGCCTGACCCGCGGCGCAGCGCCGCTTGGCGAATGGCTGCGGATTACCGGCAAGGGTGGCAAGGTTCGTAACGTGCCCGTGCTTCCCGCCATCACCCGGGCGGTGGATGCCTATCTTGATTGCTGTCCATTCGACGCCGGGCCGGCAGGTCCGCTTTTTGTCAGCGCCCGCGGCAATGCCTATGGCGCGCGCGCCGCACAGCGCCTTGTCGAGGCATTGCGGCTGGAATTAAATCTGCCGGCGCATGTGACACCGCACGCGCTTCGCCATGCCTTTGCCACACATCTTCTTGGCAATGGTGCCGATCTTCGGGCGATCCAGGAGCTTCTCGGCCATGCCAGCCTGTCGACAACGCAGCGCTACACCAATGTCGACGAGGCGCATCTGCTGCGCCTGCATCGCGAAACCCACCCCCGCGCCTCCTGACGCGGGGAACCGATGCCCGGATATGCCCTACATATGAATGGCGCGTCCATCGACCGCCAGCGCCGCTTCCTTGACCGCCTCGTTCAGCGTCGGATGCCCGTGGCAGGTGCGCGCGATATCCTCTGACGAGGCGCCAAAGGCCATCGCGGTGGCGCATTCATGGATGATCGTGCCGGCCTCATGGCCGATGATGTGAACACCAAGGACACGGTCGGTCTCGGCATCGGCAAGGATCTTCACGAATCCGTCGGCATGGCCCTGCGCCCGCGCACGGCTGTTCGCCGAAAACGGGAAGCTTCCCTTGTTATAGGCGATGCCGGCCTCTTTCAACGCCTCCTCGCTCTTGCCAAGCGTGGCCACCTCGGGCGCCGTATAGACGATCCCAGGGACAAGGTCGTAATCAACATGACCGGCATGGCCGGCCATCATCTCGACGGCGGCAACGCCATCCTCCTCGGCCTTGTGGGCCAGCATCGGCCCGTCGATCACATCGCCAATGGCATAGATATCCTCGATCGACGTCTCGAATCGCGAATCAACCCTGATGCGGCCGCGCTCTGTCATCGCCACACCAGCCTCCTCAAGGCCAAGGCCATCGGTTGCCGGATGCCGCCCGACGGCGACAAGCGCCACATCGGCCTTGATCGTCTCGGTCTCGCCGCCATCCGCCGGTGCCACCGTCAGGGTGACGCCGGTCTTGCCGGCCTTCGCCGCTTTCACCGCCGTCTTCATCCGGAATTTCAGCCCCTGCTTCTTTGCAATGGCCATGAATTTCTTGGCGATCTCGTCATCCATGCCAGGCAGGATGCGTGGCAGGAATTCGATCACCTCAACCTCGGCGCCAAGCCGCGCCCAGACGGTGCCAAGCTCCAGCCCGATATAGCCGGCGCCAATCACAATCAGCTTTTTCGGCACCTTCGGCAGCGCCAGCGCGCCGGTCGAGCTGACAATCCGCGTCTCGTCAATCTCGATCCCCGGCAGGCTGGACGCATGGCTTCCCGAGGCGATCAGAATTCTTGCGGCCTCATAGCTTCCGGTGTCCTTGCCATCGGTCAGCGTGACCTTACCCGGCCCGTCGATATGCGCATGCCCCTGCAGGCGCGTGATCTTGTTCTTCTTGAACAGGAAATCGATGCCGCCTGTCAGGCTGCCGACAATCTCATCCTTGCCCTGCATCATCTTCGGCAGATCGAGCTTCACGCTGCCGACGGAGATACCAAGCGCCGCCAGCCCGCCACCGGCCGCCTCGGCGTAATGTTCGGACGCGTTCAAAAGCGCCTTTGACGGAATGCAGCCGACATTCAGGCAGGTGCCGCCAAGGCTGTCCCGCCTGTCGACGCAGGCCACCTTCATGCCAAGCTGTGCGGCGCGGATCGCCGCCACATAGCCGCCCGGGCCGGCGCCGATAATAATCAGGTCGAATGCGGTCTCGCTCATCTGGATCTCCAGCTTGCTCATCATGTCATGCCGCCCTTATGCCCCCACATGGCGGCGGTGTGGCGGCGGTGTGTCAGACCCCGAGAACGAGGCGGCGCGGATCCTCGACAAGCTCCTTGATACGGGCCAGGAAGGACACCGCCTCGCGGCCATCAATGATCCGGTGATCATAGGACAGCGCCAGATACATCATCGGGCGGATCACCACCTGATCATCAATCACCACCGGTCGCTTTTCGATCTTGTGCATGCCGAGAATGCCAGACTGCGGCGGATTCAGGATCGGCGTCGACATCAGCGATCCATAGACACCGCCGTTCGAGATGGTGAAGGTGCCGCCGGCCATATCGTCCGGGGTGATCTTGCCATTGCGGGCGCGATCACCGAAATCGGCAATCTGCGATTCGATCGCCGCCAGATTCATTGCGCCGGCATCGCGAAGGACCGGCACAACAAGCCCCTGCGGCGTGCCGACGGCCACCCCGATATTATAGTAATTCTTGTAGATGATGTCGGTACCGTCGATTTCGGCATTCACCGCCGGGAAATCCTGCAGCGCCTGAATCGAGGCCAGAACGAACATGCCCATGAAGCCAAGCCGCGTGCCATAGGCGGCCTCGAATTCCTGGCGATAATCGGCGCGCATAGTCATCAGCGCCGACATGTCGACCTCGTTGAAGGTGGTCAGCATCGCGGCATTGTGCTGTGCCGTCTTCAGCCGTGTGGCGATGACCTGGCGAAGTTTTGACATCGGCACGCGTTCCTCGCGCGCGGCATCCTCCGGGCGCGGGGTCTGGCGCGGGCCGGCGGGGGCAGCCGGCGCGGCCCCTGTCGCCGGGGCCGGCGGGGGCCCCTTCATATGGGCAAGCACATCGGCCTTGGTCAGCCGCCCGTCAACACCGGTGCCACTGATCGCCGCCGGATTGAGATTGTTCTCCTCGACAAGGCGGCGCACCGCTGGCGACAGCGGCAGGTCAGACGCGGTGGCCGGGGCCGGTGAGGTTGCCGGTGTGCCTGCCGGTGAGGCTGCCGGGGCGGGCGAAGGTTCAGGCGCGGATGGCGCCGCTTCTTTCACTTCCGGGGTGGCCGGGGCGGCGGCAGGCGCCGCGCCTTCATTCAGAATGGCCAGGCTGGCGCCAACCTCGACATTGGCACCTTCGGCGGCGATGATCTCGCCAAGCGTGCCAGCAGCCGGAGACGGCACCTCAAGGGTGACCTTGTCGGTTTCAAGTTCGACAACAGGTTCGTCGGCGGCCACAGCATCGCCGGTTTTCTTGATCCAGCGGGCCACCGTTGCATCCGCCACGGATTCACCAAGAGTAGGAACTGTGATTTCGATCGCCATGGCGCTGCGGCCTCCTCGGTCGGGGGCTGTCACCCCTGTTGTCAAACTTCATGCAGTCACACTGCAAGTCGGCCCACCCGGGTGGACCAACGAGATTATTTTTCCGCCGCCCGTTGATCCACAGACAGGCCGAGCGCATCGGTGACAAGCTGTGCCTGTTCGCGCTTGTGACGGCCAAGCGTTCCCGTCGCCGGCGAGGCGGCTGCCTCACGACCGGCATAGATCAGGCGTTGCTGCTTTGCGCCCACCGTCTGCATCGCTTCCTCGATGAAGTCGCGCACGAAGGTCCAGCCACCCATGTTGCGCGGCTCTTCCTGACACCACACCATTGTCGCATTCGGTGTCTGTTCCAGAACCTCGGTCACCGCCCGTGTCGGGAAGGGATAAAGCTGTTCGACGCGGATGATCTCGGTATCCCACATCTCGGCCTCGTCACGCGCCGCCGCCAGATCGTAATAGACCTTGCCGCTGCACATCACGATCCGCTTTGCCTTGCCCGATTTCACCTGTGTGTCGCGCTCGTCAAGAACCCGGTGAAAGCTGGTGCCCGGCCCCATATCGGCAAGTGACGAGACGCAGCCCTTGTGACGAAGAAGCGATTTCGGCGTCATGATCACCAGTGGTTTACGGAAGTCGCGGCGCAGCTGGCGGCGCAGAACATGGAAATAATTGGCCGGTGTCGTGCAGTTGACAACCTGCATGTTGTCCTCGGCGCAGAGCTGCAGATAGCGTTCAAGCCTGGCCGATGAATGTTCCGGACCCTGCCCCTCATAGCCATGCGGCAACAGCAGCACCAGCGCATTCATGCGAAGCCATTTCGCCTCGCCAGAGGAAATGAACTGGTCAATCACCACCTGCGCGCCATTCGCGAAATCGCCGAACTGCGCCTCCCACATCACCAGCGCATTCGGCTCGGCCTGCGAAAAACCATATTCGAAACCCATCACCGAGGCTTCGGAAAGAGGCGAGTCGATAACCTCGAATGCCGCCTGGTCGGGTGCCAGATACGCCAGCGGCGCGTAGCGTTCCTCGGTCGCCTGATCGACAAGCACGGCGTGACGCTGGCTGAAGGTGCCGCGGCAGGAATCCTGTCCGGACAGCCGCACGATGTCGCCCTCCAGAAGCAGCGAGCCAAAGGCAAGATGTTCGGCGGTGGCCCAGTCAAGCCCCTCGCCATCCCGGATCCGCGCCGCCCGTGCCTCGACGATACGGGTCAGCTTTGGATTCAGCGTCATATGCTCGGGAACGGTGGTCATCGATTCGCCGATCTGGCGCAGAATGTCGATATCGACCGCCGTCTCGCCGCGCCGCTCGACACCATGCGCGGTGCGCATGCCGGACCAGCTCCCCTCAAGCCAGTCGGCCTTGTTCGGCCGATAGCTGGTACCTGCCTCGAACTCGGCATCAAGATAGGCGATCCGTTCATCGACAACCGCCTGCGCCTCGGCCTTGGTCATGATTCCCTCGGCGACAAGCTTGTCGGCATAGATGGTGCTGGTCGTCGGATGCTTGCCGATGGTCTTGTACATCAATGGCTGGGTGAACATCGGCTCGTCACCCTCATTATGGCCAAAGCGGCGATAGCAGAACATGTCCAGCACCACATCGGTGCCAAAGGCCTGACGAAACTCGATGGCAATCCGCGCCGCATGGACAACCGCCTCGGGATCGTCACCATTCACATGGAAGATCGGCGCCATCACCATCTTCGCGACATCGGTCGGATAGGGCGAGGAGCGCGAATAATGCGGGCTTGTCGTAAAGCCGATCTGGTTGTTGACGATGATGTGGATGGTGCCGCCAGTGCGATAGCCGCGAAGCGCCGAGAAGGCGAAGGTCTCGCCAACCACGCCCTGGCCGGCAAAGGCCGCATCACCATGCAGCAGAATGCCGACAACCTCGCGCCGGTCATCATCATTGCGCTGATGTTGCTTGGCGCGGACCCGGCCGACAACGACAGGATCGACAATTTCCAGATGCGACGGGTTCGGCGCCATGCTGAGATGCACCGTCTTGCCGTCAAATTCGCGGTCGGAGGAAGCCCCCATATGGTATTTCACGTCACCCGAGCCGCCGGCATCCTCCGGATTGGCCGGATTGCCGAGAAATTCTGAAATGATCGCCCGGAACGGTTTGCTAAACACATTGTGAAGCATGTTCAGGCGGCCACGATGCGCCATGCCGAGAACGATCTCGCCAAGGCCAAGCTGCGATCCGCGCTTCAGGATCTGCTCGATGGCCGGGATCATCGCCTCGCCGCCATCCATGCCGAACCGCTTGGTGCCGGTATATTTCTTATGAAGGTATTTCTCGAATTCCTCGGCATCGACAAGGCGCTCATAGATCGCCTTCTTGCCGCGCTTGGTGAAATCGGTGCGGTTGCCGATGGCCTCGATACGTTCCTGGATCCAGGCTTTCTGCGCCGGATCCTGAATGTGCATGAATTCGACACCGATGGTGCCGCAATAGGTGCGGCGCAGCGTCTCGACGATTTCGCGAAGCGTCGCCGTCTCAAGCCCCAGAACATAATTGATGAAGATCGGGCGGTCCCAATCATCGTCGGTAAAGCCGTAGGTGGCCGGATCAAGCTCGGGATGAAGCGGCTTGTTCTCCAGCGACAGCGGGTCGAGATTGGCGATCAGATGTCCACGGATACGGTAGGCCCGGATCAGCATCACCGCGCGAAGCGAATCCAGCGTCGCCGCCCGCATGTCATCGGCATTCATCCGACGTCCGGCGGCATGGCCGGCGGCCACGGCATTGATTGAATCCGCCGGGTCGGTGGCGCCAACGATACGGCTTGCGTTACGCGCCCAGCTTGGCCCCCGGTCGATTTCCGCGCTGGTGTCGCCAAGGGCGTTCAGCTGTTCGAAATAGCGTGCCCATCGCGCGTCGACCGTCGAGGGGTCGCGCCGCCAGGCAGCGTTCATTTCAGCAATGAAGGTGGCGTTCGCCGCCGACAGGAAGGTTAGATCGAAATCACCAGCCGGACCTGGCGGGGCTGGCACCTGCGCCGCGTCATCCATATGTAAAGCACCCGTTCATGTTGTTTCCCGTCCCCAGTCTAGGCGCTGGTGGCTGAGATTCAAGCCATCAGCGTTTCAGACGCCCCGCGCCATCGCGCGGGTCACGGCATTGCCGATATCCGCCGGCGATTCCGCCATCTCGAAACCGGCCGCCTGCATCGCCCCGATCTTGTCGGCAGCGCCGCCGCTGCCACCACTGACGATGGCGCCGGCATGGCCCATCCGGCGGCCCGGGGGCGCCGTCTGGCCAGCGATAAATCCGGCAATCGGTTTCCTGTTTGGCTGCGCGCTGTAAAAGGCGGCTGCCTCTTCCTCAGCCGACCCGCCGATTTCGCCGATCATCACAATCGACTCGGTCTGGTCGTCGGCAAGGAACATTTCCAGACAGTCGATGAAGTTGGTTCCGTTCACCGGATCCCCGCCAATTCCGATACAGGTCGACTGGCCAAGCCCGACAGCGCTTGTCTGCGCCACCGCCTCATAGGTCAGCGTTCCCGACCGCGAGACAATCCCGACCTTGCCGGGGGTGTGGATGTGGCCAGGCATGATGCCGATCTTGCATTCGCCGGGGGTGATGATGCCCGGGCAGTTCGGGCCGATCAGGCGGCACTGGCTGCCATCAAGCGCCCGCTTCACGCGCACCATATCGAGGACAGGAATGCCCTCTGTGATGCAGATGATCAGCGGCATGCCGGCATCGATGGCTTCCAGGATCGAATCCGCGGCAAAGGGTGGCGGCACATAGATCACCGAAGCATTGGCGCCGGTCTCGGACATCGCCTCGCCAACCGAATTGAACACCGGCAGGCCAAGATGCGTCTGCCCGCCCTTGCCAGGCGTGACACCGCCAACCATGGTGGTGCCGTAATCGATGGCCTGTTCGGAATGGAAGGTGCCCTGCGAGCCGGTAAAGCCCTGGCAGATGACCCTGGTCTGACTATTCACGAGAACTGACATGACTTTCCCCCGTCAGGCGGTCGCGGCGACGATTTTCGCCGCGGCATCGGCCAGATTGTCCGCCGGAATGATGGCGAGGCCACTTTCGGCCATGATGCGCTTGCCTTCATCGACATTCGTGCCCTCGAGCCGCACCACAAGCGGCTTGTCGAGGCCAAGCGTACGGGCCGCACCGACAACACCTTCGGCGATGATGTCACAGCGCATGATGCCACCGAAGATATTCACCAGGATGCCGCGCACATTCTCGTCCGAGAGAATGATCTTGAAAGCCTCGGTCACGCGTTCTGTCGTCGCGCTGCCGCCAACATCGAGGAAATTGGCCGGCGAGCCGCCCTGCAGCTGGATGATGTCCATCGTCGCCATGGCAAGGCCGGCACCATTGACCATGCAGCCGATATTGCCGTCGAGCTTGATATAGTTGAGATCAAATTCGCTGGCGCGGACCTCGGCCGGGTCCTCCTCGGCAAGGTCGCGAAGCTCCATCACCTCGGGATGCCGGTACAGCGCGTTGTCATCAAAACTCATCTTCGCGTCGAGCGCCAGCAGGTCACCGGCCCCGGTGACCACCAGCGGGTTGATCTCGATCAGGCTGGCATCAAGCGCGGTGAAGGCGTCATAGAGGCCGCCAAGAAATTTCGGAAGCTGCTTTGCCGTCGTGCCGGACAGTCCCATGACACCGGCAAGGCGGCGCGCGTGATGCGCCTGCAGGCCGGTTGCCGGGTCGATGGCCACGGACAGGATCTTGTCAGGCTGTGTGGCGGCAACTTCCTCGATATCCATGCCGCCCTCGCTGGAGGCGATGATGGTGATCCGGCTGCTGCCACGATCAACAAGAAAGGACAGGTAAAGCTCATCGCCGATATCGCAGCCTTCCTCGACATAGAGCCGCTTGACCTCGCGGCCCTGCGGGCCGGTCTGGTGCGTGACAAGGGTCTTGCCAAGAAGGTCGGTGGCAATCTCGCGAACGTCATCGACCGAGGAGACGACCTTGACCCCGCCTGCCTTGCCGCGGCCACCTGCATGGATCTGCGCCTTCACGACATATACCGGCCCGCCAAGCTCAGTGGCGGCGGCGACCGCCTCATCTGCCGAGAAGGCCGCCTTGCCACGCGGCACGGCAACCCCGAAACCGGCCAGCAACGTCTTGGCCTGATGTTCATGGATGTTCATCTGAATTCCCCCACAAAGCGGGCGGTCGCCCGCACCCGAACCTATTCCGGCCCGAACCTATTCAAGAGAGTCGACAACCTCTTTGAGTGCCAGCACGGCGGCGACCGAATTGTCGAACATCGCCTTTTCCTCGTCATTCAGCGCGATCTCGACGACACGCTCGACCCCGCCGGCACCAAGCACCACCGGCACGCCGACATAAAGCCCGGACAGCCCATAGGCGCCATCCACATAGGCGGCGCAGGGAAGCACACGTTTCTTGTCGAGAAGATAGGCCTCGGCCATTTCAATGGCAGAGGATGCCGGCGCGTAGAAGGCCGAACCGGTTTTCAGCAGGCCGACGATTTCAGCACCGCCATCACGCGTACGCTGCACGATCTCGGCAATCTTCGCCTCGGTCGACCAGCCCATGGCGATCAGATCCGGCACCGGAATGCCGGCCACCGTCGAATAACGGACAAGCGGCACCATCGTATCGCCATGACCGCCAAGAACAAAGGCCGTGACGTCCTCGACCGACACCTTGAATTCCTCGGCAAGGAAATAGCGGAAACGCGCCGAATCCAGAACGCCTGCCATGCCGACAACGCGTGCCGTCGGCAGGCCGGAGGCCTGTTGCAGCACCCCGACCATCACGTCGAGCGGGTTGGTGATGCAGATCACGAAGGCATCGGGGCAGTTGTCGCGGATGCCGGCGCCAACCTGCTGCATGACCTTGGTGTTGATGCCGATCAGATCATCGCGGCTCATGCCAGGCTTGCGGGCAACACCGGCGGTGACAATCACCACATCACTGCCAGCCAGCGCGGCGTAATCATTGGATCCGGCAAGCACCGCGTCAAACCCCTCGATCGGGCTTGCCTGCGCGATATCAAGGGCCTTGCCCTGCGGGATGCCCTCGGCGATATCAAAAAGCGTGACGTCGCCAAGCTGCTTCAGGCCAGCGAGAAGGGCGAGGGTGCCCCCGATGTTGCCAGCGCCAACCAGGGAAATTTTGTTGCGAGCCATATCCTGCGGTTCCTGAAAAGCGTTTGGAATTGCGAATCGCCGGCACCCGCGGGAGTGCGGCGAAAACTTGCCGGAGGTTTACCGGAATCCATCAGCCTAAACAAGAGGAATTGCCGCACCCAAAGAACCATGCCGGCGGACCGGTGCATGCCTGCCCAGCCCATGCCGTGCCTATGTCGCGCCATGACGCCGGGTCATTTCCCCGAGGCGCGATCGGGTCCGGTCAAACTCAAAGGCGAAAAGATGCCCGTCATACAGTGTCTCGATCTCACTGGCGGCAGAGGCGATGAGAAACCGCTGCCTGTCATAAAGCGCATCGACAAGCCACATGAAACGCCGTGCCGACGCCTCATTCAAGTCGGACAGCGCCGGCACATGATCGATGATCAGCCCGGCAAACCGCCCGGCGATGGCAAGATAGTCACGCGCCGCCAGCGGCGTCTCGCAAAGCGCCGCAAAGCTGGCCCGCGCCACATCACCGGCAACCTGGTCGAACCGGATCTCGCGGCCGGCGACCCTGACAATGTCACTGGTGACCGGGACCGGACCGGCAAGCTGCCGGAACGTATCGCCAAGCGCCGCTTCCGCGCGCCCATCATCGGGAACATACCAGGCCGGCAACGAGGCCAGCATGCTGGCGCGCCAGTCCTGGCCGGCGGCGATCTCACGAATCTCGCACCGAATCTTCAAAAGCTCGATAAAGGGCAGGAACCTGTCGCGGTGAAGGCCGTTCTTATAGAGCTCGTCCGCATGCCGGTTCGAGGTCGCCACCAACGTGACGCCGCGATCGAACAGCGCCGTGAAAAGCCGCGCCATAATCATTGCATCGGCAATGTCCCGCACCTCCATTTCATCAAAGCACATCACCCGGCCATGCGCCGCCAGACTGTCAGCCGCGGCCGCGATCGGATCATCGGCGCCAGCTTCACGGGCGGCATGGACAGCGTCCTGCGCCATCACCATGAAATCATGAAAATGCAGGCGGAACGGCCGGATCTCGCCATTGGAGCTGGCCAGCGCCTTGTGGAACATGTCCATCAGCATGGTCTTGCCGCGCCCGACACCGCCATGGATATAGAGGCCGGTGACAGGGTCCGCGCGGCGCGAAAGGCCGGAAAACCAGCGCCGCTTCGGCACATGTGCAAGTCTTGTGATCAGGTCGTCAAGCGCCACCGCCACAGCCATCTGGCCAGCATCATGCGACAGATCACCTGTCTCGATGCGGGCGGTGAGGGCGGCGCCTACCGGGGCAGGTGCGGCGGTGTCAGCCATTCGTCACTCCGGCGGCAGCGTCGGGCGCAGGGCGACATCACCGGCTGGCGATCTCGCTCTTGATGCTGGCAATGGCCTGGCCCGGATTCAGTCCCTTGGGGCAGGTCTTGGCGCAGTTCATGATGGTGTGACAGCGATAGAGCGCGAAACTGTCATCCAGAACGTCAAGCCGTTCATCGGTACTGTCATCGCGGCTGTCGGCCACCCAGCGATAGGCCTGCAGCAGCACCGCCGGCCCCAGATATTCATCACTGTTCCACCAATAGCTCGGACAGGCGGTCGAACAGCTGAAACACAGCACGCATTCCCACAACCCGTCGAGCTTCTCGCGCTCGGCTGGCGACTGTCGGCGTTCCTCGCCTTCCGGCGCGTCGGCATCCGCCTTCAGCCATGGCTCTATCGAGGCAAGCTGGCGATAGGCATTGCTGAGATCGGGAACCAGATCCTTGACCACCGGCATGTGCGGCAGCGGGAAGATTTTCACATCGCCCGTCACATCCTCGATGCTTTTCAGGCAGGCCAGCGTGTTGGTGCCATCGATATTCATCGAACAGGACCCGCAAATCCCCTCGCGGCAGGACCGGCGGAAGGTCAGGCTGCTGTCCTGCTCGCTCTTGATCTTGATCAGCGCGTCAAGGACCATCGGGCCACACTCATCGAGATCAACCTCGAACCTGTCGACACGCGGGTTGGCATCATCATCCGGTGACCAGCGATAGATCTGGAACACGCGGACATTGGACGCCCCGTCAGGCGCCGGATAGTGATTCCCGGATGTGATCTTGGAATGCGCCGGAAGGGTGAATTCAGCCATGATGTCGCCAGCCCCCAATACTGCCTTGTTACCTGGTACCCGAATGCCTTGTAAAACTTATCTGATCAATAGACGCGCGGTGCCGGCGGGATCGGCGCCACATCGTTGCTGAGCGTGTTCATCACGACCTTACGGTAATCGAGCCGCGATTGATTGTTGTCATCAAGCCACATGACCGTGTGCTTCATCCAGTTCTCATCATCACGTTCCGGCCAGTCTTCATGCGCATGCGCGCCGCGCGATTCCTCGCGCTGGTCGGCAGACCGGATGGTGACGAGCGCCTGGCCCATCAGATTTTCAAGCTCCATCGCCTCGACAAGGTCGGTGTTCCAGATCAGTGACTGGTCCTTGATCCCGATATCGTTCATCTGCGCGGCCACCTGATCCATATTCCTGACCCCGTCAGTAAGGCTGTCGGAGGACCGGAACACGGCGGCGTGTTTCTGCATCACCTGCTGCATTTCCAGACGGATCGAGGCGGCGCCGGTTTCGCCCTTGGCGTGACGCATGCGGTCAAACCTTTCGAGCGCCTTGTCGGTCGCCGCCTGCGGCGCCGAACGTGTGGCGCCCCCCGGCGTGCAGGTTTCGGCAGCCCGGTGCGCGGCAGCACGTCCGAAGACGACAATGTCGAGAAGCGAATTTGTGCCAAGGCGGTTCGCGCCATGCACCGAAACGCAGGCCGCCTCGCCAATCGCCATCAAGCCGGGAACAACGGCGTTCTCATCGCCGCCCTGCGCCGAGATGACCTCACCGTGATAGTTGGTGGGGATGCCGCCCATATTGTAATGCACCGTCGGCAGGACGGGGATCGGCTCACGCGTGACGTCGACACCGCAGAAGATGCGTGCTGTCTCGGTGATCCCGGGAAGCCGCTGATGCAATGTGTCGGCGTCGACATGCTCAAGATGCAGCATGATATGGTCCTTGTTCGGACCGACACCGCGGCCTTCATTGATCTCGATCGTCATCGCCCGGCTGACGACATCGCGGCTTGCCAGATCCTTGGCCGTCGGCGCGAAACGTTCCATGAAACGCTCGCCCTCGGAATTTGTCAGATAGCCGCCTTCGCCCCGCGCGCCCTCGGTGATCAGAACGCCGGCGCCATAGACACCGGTCGGATGGAATTGCACGAACTCCATATCCTGAAGCGGCAATCCGGCCCGCAGCGCCATCGCATTGCCATCGCCGGTACAGGTATGGGCCGAGGTGCAGGAGAAATAGACCCGACCATATCCGCCGGTCGCCAGGACGGTCTGCTGGCCCCAGAACCGGTGCAGCGTGCCATCTTCCATGCACAGCGCGATGATGCCGGCGCACTCGCCATCCTCATTCATCAGCAGATCGAGGGCGAAGAATTCGATGTGGAAATGCGCCTGGTGCTTCAGACATTGCTGATAGAGCGTGTGCAGAATGGCATGGCCGGTCCGGTCGGCGGCGGCGCAGGCACGGCGTGCCATCGACTTGCCATAATCAAGCGTATGGCCACCAAAGGGACGCTGATAGATCTTGCCTTCCTCGGTCCGCGAGAAGGGAACACCGTAATTTTCCAGCTCAATGACAGACGGGATGGCGTTACGGCACATATATTCGATGGCATCCTGGTCGCCGAGCCAGTCGGAACCCTTGACCGTGTCATACATGTGATACTGCCAGTTGTCGCCCTCGCCCATATTGTTGAGCGCGGCGCCAATGCCGCCCTGCGCCGCAACCGTGTGCGAGCGTGTCGGAAACACCTTGGTGATGCAGGCCGTGTTCAGCCCCGAAGCCGCCATGCCAAGGGTGGCACGCAGCCCGGCACCGCCGGCGCCAACAACAACCACATCATAGTGATGATCCGTAATTTCATAAGCCGACATAAGGTCAACCCTTCCTGTCATTCATTCGATTTGTGCCAGTGCGTTACCAGCGTATCACAGGGCAACCCGCGCGATGGCCCACAGGCTCGCCGCGCCAATCAGCCCCATTACAACCCGGACCACCAGCAGCGCGGCATGGCGACCGCCATCCACGCTGATATAATCTTCAATCACCACCTGCAGCCCCAGCATACCATGCCACAGGCCGATGGTCACAAGCCCGGCCAGCGCCAGCGCGTTCGCCGGATGACCAACCAGCGTCATCGCGCCGGCATGATCAAGATTGCCAAGGCTTGCCAGCGTGATCACGAAATAGACCATCAACAACAACACGATGACGGCGCTGTATCGCTGCCAGCGCCAGTGCCCCAGCCCCGGGACGCGTCGCCTTTGCGCAATGCCTGCCGGATAATCCGCCATGGCCTGTCTCCCCTATGCCAGGATGGCAAGCCACAGGCATGCCGTCAGCAGGAACGTCAGAAACAGCACGATATGCCCGCTGCGATACACCTCGGGGATGGTCAGACCGAACCCCAGATCCCAGGACAGATGCCTGACACCATTCAGTGCATGATAGATCAGTGCCGCCGAATAACCGAATAGGACAAATTGCCCCAAAGGATGCGCCACGATCATGGCCACCATGCTGTAGGTCTCGCCACCAAGCGCCACCGCTACCAGCCACGCCGCCAACACCAGCGTGCCGGTGGTCAGGGCGACGCCTGTCGCACGGTGGGTGATCGACATCATCGACGTCAACTGCGGGCGGTATACCTGCAGATGCGGCGACAACGGACGCTGTCTCGCCATCACGGTCTTCCTGTTCGTATTAGCACCTGTGTTGAGTTTTAGGTCGCCTCGCCGACTCTAGTCAATGCGAAAGCACGCCGCATGCCAAGGCCGCCCGGATGCAGCGCCTGGACACGGTCGAGGCTGACGGCAGATTTCATTTGCCTAATGGACCAATTCCGGGGACAAATCGCGCATCATGAAACCTGTGCTGTCCATCCACTCCTCGGTCACTGTCGGCTTTGTCGGCAACAGCGTTGTCGGCCCGGTATTGACGGCGCTGGGGCTCACCCCGCTGCTCGTCCCGACGGTGATGCTGGCCGCGCATCCAGGCTATGGGCGGCGCGTCGGCGATGCCGTGCCTGACCATATTGTCGGAGATGTTCTGGCCGGACTTCACGACATGACCGAGATCGCACAGATCAGAGGCATCATCTCCGGCTATCTCGGCTCGGTCGGGCAGACCGACGCCATCGCCAGCTTTGTCGATTCCTGGCGGCGTGCCGGGTCAGGAAACTATATCCTCGACCCGGTGCTTGGCGACAGGGGGCGTCTCTACCTTCCCGAGACGCTGGCACAGGCGATGATCGAAAGGCTGCTGCCACGCGCCGACATCATCACCCCGAACAGTTTCGAGCTCGGATTCCTCGCGGGAATGCCCGTCTCTGACCGGGCCTCGGCCGAAACCGCGGCGCAGCATCTTATAACAACGACACAACTTGTCGCTGTCATCGCTACCGGGATTGATGACGGGATTGATGACGGCCCGGACGGAATTGGCGATCTTCTGGTGATGCGGTCAGGCGGTGCCATCTGGTGCGATGCTGGCCCCGACAGCCGGAATGTGGCCGGTGGCGGCGATCTTCTGACGGCCATTCTGGCTGGTCAACTGGCGCAGGGCGCGGCCGTCGATTCGGCCTTCCGGATCGCCAGCCGAACCGCTCAGCAGATCATCGCGGCAAGTGCCTCGCCGCGCGATCTTGCGCTTCTGGAAAATCTTGGCCGCGTCGCCGCGCTGGCGGATTAGAGCCTTGAAGGAATAGACCCTGGCGACCCGCCCTAACGAGCCATCCTAGCGACCAGAGAGGCCGCGTTCGGCAACAAGCTCGGCGATCTGCACGGAATTCAGCGCCGCGCCCTTGCGAAGATTGTCCGACACACACCAGAACACCATGCCGTTCTCGATCGTCGGGTCCTTGCGGATCCGGCTGATGAACACCGCATCCTCGCCAGCCGCCTCATGCGGGGTGACATAGCCTTCATCGGCGCGGTGATCGATCACCGAGACCCCCGGCGATTCGCGAAGCAGATCGCGAACGCCCGATTCGGTCATCGGCCTGTCGGTCTCGATGAACACAGCCTCGCTATGCCCGATGAAGACCGGGATGCGAACACAATGCGCCACCAGCTCGATCGCCGGGTCGAGAATCTTCTTCGTCTCGGCGGTCATCTTCCATTCTTCCTTGGTGAAACCGTCATCAAGAAAGACATCGATATGCGGAATGGCGTTGAAGGCAATCTGCTTGGTGAAAATTTCCGACCGCACCGGGTCATTCACATAGATGCCACGGGTCTGGTTGAACAATTCGTCCATCGCCGGCTTGCCGGCGCCCGACACCGCCTGATAGGTCGAGACAACAACCCGCTTCACGCCAAAGCTTTCATGAAGCGGCTTCAGCGCGACGACAAGCTGGGCTGTCGAACAATTCGGGTTGGCGATGATGTTGCGGCCGCCATTCTGGCGCAGCGCCGCATCAACGCTATCGGCATTCACCTCCGGCACAATCAGCGGCACGTCCTCATCCATGCGAAAGGCCGACGAATTGTCGATGACGAGACAGCCTGCCTCGCCGGCGCGCGGCGCCACATCCTTGGCGGTGGCACCGCCGGCCGAGAACAGCGCGATGTCGGCCTCGCGAAAATCGAACTTGTCCAGCGCGGTGACCGTCAGCACCTCATCCTCGCCGAACGACACCTCGCGCCCGGCCGACCGCGACGAGGCCAGCGCGTGCATCTTGTCGACAGGGAAGTTGCGCTCGGCCAGAGTCTGCAGCATTTCGCGTCCGACGGCGCCAGTTGCGCCGACAACAGCTACTCGATATCCCATTCTATCCTCTTCTTCATGGCCCCGGTTGTAATGCCGGGTTCTGCCCTGATCCTGTCTGATCTGTTCCGGCTATGCGGCCTAGCGTGCCAGCCTGTCCATGGCGTCAATCACCGCGTCGGTCATGCCATCGGTGCCGGTCTGGGTGCATCCCGGTGTCATGATATCGCCGGTACGGCTTGTGGCCAGCGCCTTGTCGACCGCCGCCTCGAGAAGGTCGGCCTCATCGCCCTGACCGAAGCTGTAGCGAAGCAGCATCGCAAAGCTCATGAACTGTGCCAGCGGGTTGGCAACGCCCTGGCCGGCAATATCCGGCGCCGAGCCGTGAACAGGCTCATACATCGCCTTTGGCAGGCCGGTCTCCGGGTTGGGCGCGCCAAGCGACGCCGAAGGCAGCATGCCAAGCGAGCCGGTCAGCATCGCCGCGCAATCCGAGAGCAGGTCGCCAAACAGATTGTCAGTGACAATGACGTCGAACTGCTTGGGGTTGCGAACAAGCTGCATGGCGCAGTTGTCGGCATACATGTGACCAAGCTCGATGCCGTCACCCTCGGCGGCATGCAAAGCTGTCATCACCTCGCGCCAGAGCACGCCGGAATGCATGACATTGGCCTTTTCGACCGAGGTCAGCCTGCCATTGCGCTTGCGCGCCAGATCTATGCCGACACGGCCAATCCGCTCAATCTCGGGCGTCGTGTAGGCGTTGGTGTCATAGCCGCGGCGCGTGCCATCAGGCAGATCCTCGATGCCGCGCGGCTCGGCGAAATAGGACCCGCCGCACAGTTCGCGCAGAATCATGATATCAAGACCGGAAACGATTTCCGGCTTCAGCGTCGACGCCTCGACAAGCGAGGGAAACACAATCGCCGGCCGCAGATTGGCGAACAGGTCCATTTCCTTGCGAAGCTGCAACAGGCCGCGTTCGGGTTTCAGATCGAATGCCAGATCATCATATTGCGGCCCGCCAACAGCGCCGAAAAGCACCGCATCGGCAGCGATCGAATCGGCAAGCGTCTCGTCGGTCAGCGGTGTGCCATGCGCGTCATAGGCAGCGCCGCCGACAAGGCCTTCCTGCATGTCGAAGCTGATCGATTTGTGCTTTGCCAGCCAATCGATGATCCGCATGTTGGCCTGCATGATTTCGGTGCCGATACCATCGCCCGGCAACACCATGATCTTTCGGTTCGACGCCATTTCGCCCATCCTTGCCTTGATATTATTGTTGTGCGCCCAGCCTCAGAGCCAGGGCTTGTCGTCGGCGCGGGCCGCCTCGAAACTGTCGATCGAGGTGCCCTTTTCCATGGTCAGCCCGATATCATCGAGACCTTCCAGAAGGCATGTCTTGCGGAACGGATCGATCTCGAAGGAAATCTCAACCCCGTTCGGACGCCGGATCTTCTGCTCTGCAAGATCGACCGACAATTCCGGATTTTCAGTATCCTGGGCATCGGCCATCAGCGCATCGCGTTGATCCGCCGAGACGACGATCGGCAGGATGCCGTTCTTGAAGCAGTTATTGTAGAAGATGTCGGCAAAGCTGGTCGAGATCACACAGCGGATGCCGTAATCGAGAAGCGCCCAGGGGGCGTGCTCGCGGCTCGACCCACAACCGAAATTGTCGCCGGCGACGATGATCTGCGAGTTGCGATACGGCTCCCGGTTCAGCACGAAATCGGGGATCTCGGCGCCTTCCTTGGTGAACCGCATCTCGTCGAACAGATTGGCCCCGAGGCCCGACCGCTTGATCGTCTTCAGGAACTGCTTCGGAATGATCATGTCGGTGTCGACATTCAGGATGTTCAGCGGCGCGGCAACGCCGGTCAGCTTGTCAAATTTCTGCATCTGTCGTCTCCCCGGCCTAGCTCTGCATGTCCCTGATATCGGTCAGATATCCGGTGATGGCGGCGGCCGTTGCCATTTCCGGGCTGACCAGATGGGTGCGTCCCCCGCGCCCCTGGCGACCCTCGAAATTGCGGTTCGAGGTCGAGGCGCAGCGCTCACCCTCGGACAGCTTGTCGGCATTCATCGCAAGGCACATCGAACATCCCGGCTCACGCCATTCGAAACCTGCCGCGGTGAAGACTTCATCGAGTCCCTCGGCCTCGGCCTGCTCCTTGACGAGGCCCGATCCCGGAACAACCATCGCCCGGATGCCATCAGCGACCCGCTGGCCTGACGCCACCGATGCGGCGGCGCGAAGGTCCTCGATCCGGCTGTTCGTGCAGGACCCGATGAACACCGTATCGATCTTCACATCGGTCAGCTTCTGACCCGGGGCAAGACCCATATAGTCGATGGCGCGCTGCAGCTTTGCCCGCTTGATCTCGTCCTTTTCCTTGTCCGGATCCGGCACCGCGCCGGTGATCGGCAGGGCATCCTCCGGCGAGGTGCCCCAGGTCACGGTCGGGGCGATCTCGGCGGCGGGCAGAACCACCTCGGTATCATAGCTTGCGCCCTCATCGGACGGCAGCGAGCGCCAATAGGCGACCGCCTTCTCCCACATCTCGCCCTTCGGGGCCATCGGCTTGTCGGCGATATAGGCGAAGGTCTTCTCATCCGGCGCGATCATGCCAGCGCGGGCGCCGCCCTCGATGGCCATGTTGCAGACCGTCATGCGGCCTTCCATCGACAGATCGCGAATGGCCGAGCCGGCGAATTCGATGACATGGCCGGTGCCGCCAGCGGTACCGATCTTACCGATGATGGCCAGAATGATATCCTTGGCCGTGACGCCAGGCGCCAGATCGCCATCGACGGTGATCCGCATGTTCTTTGCCGGCTTCTGGATCAGCGTCTGCGTGGCCAGCACATGCTCAACCTCCGAAGTGCCGATCCCGAAGGCCAGCGCGCCAAAGGCACCATGCGTCGCGGTGTGCGAATCACCACAGACAATGGTCATGCCGGGCTGGGTGAATCCCTGCTCCGGGCCGATGACATGGACAATGCCCTGGCGCACGTCATTCATGGCGAAAAAGGGAACGCCGAAATCGGCGGCGTTGGTGGCCAGCGCCTCGACCTGGATGCGGGATTCCTCATCCTCGATCCCGACCGACCGGTCGGTTGTCGGCACATTGTGATCAGCCACAGCCAGCGTGCGGTTCGGTGCCCGGACCTTGCGGCCGGCATTGCGAAGACCTTCAAAGGCCTGCGGGCTTGTCACCTCATGGACAAGGTGCCGGTCGATATAGATCAGGCAGGTGCCATCATCCTGGCGATGCACGACATGAGCATCCCAGATCTTGTCAAACAGGGTCTTTGGCGCCGACATATGTTCCTCCATAGGGCTGCCGGCAAGGTCGTCTTCCTGGCCGGTCTTCGCCGTCAGGAGGAGGACGCCTCGCGGGTTGTTGTTTTTTCGGCAATACGGGCGGCCTTACCGGTCCGGCCACGAAGATAATACAGCTTCGCGCGGCGAACACGGCCACGGCGGATAACAGTCACGCCGGCCACCTGCGGTCCATAAAGCGGGAAGACGCGCTCGACGCCCTCGCCATAGGACAGCTTACGAACGGTGAAAGATGAATTCACACCGTCATTCTTGCGGGCGATGCAAACGCCTTCAAATGCCTGGACGCGCTCACGCGATCCCTCGACAACCTTGACGTCGACACGAACCGTGTCGCCGGCGCCGAATTCGGGGATGGTGCGCTGTGCCAGCACCTTTTCCATCTGCTTCTTGCCAATGCGGTCAACGATATTCATCGCCCTATTCCTTCGCTTCGTTTTCCCGTGCCTGCGCCTGCAGGTACCTTTCCCATAAATCCGGGCGGCGCTCTCGCGTCTCCCGCCTGGCCTCCTCGGCTCGCCAGTCGGCGATCCTGCCATGGTGGCCTGACGCCAGTATCTGCGGCGCCTCAATCCCGTTCCAGTTCCGCGGGTGC
>SHBC01000059.1 GCA_004213025.1 SAR116 cluster bacterium | reverse complement strand
GATTGGCGCCGCGACGATGTCGGCTTCACCCGGAATGACAAGGCTGGCAAACTCGCTGCTGCAGGCGCTGAACCTGCCGTGGGTGCCGGCAGTTCCGTCAGCTGAGGCCGTTACGCTTCAGCAGGCCATCCGCGTGGCACCGCTAGAGATCGATCTCCAGAACGCCATCCTCCCTTGCCGCGCGCGACTGGCACAGGATAATGCTATCGGCGCGCTGACGATCCGACAGCACAAAGTCCCGATGTTCCACCTCGCCGGCGAGCAGGCCGCACTTGCACACCCCGCAAAGCCCATCGGCGCATTTCACATCGACAGCATAACCCTTCGCCACCAGCGCATCCGAGGCTGTTTCCTCGGCCTCGACCCTGATCCGGCGGCCAGACCGGCGCAGCATCAGATCAAAGGCGTAATTCTCGTAATCCGGCTGCTCGGGTACCGAAAAATACTCGCGATGCAGGTTTTCATCGGGAAGTCCGGCCGCCGCCGCCGCCGCCATGACAGCGTCCATATAGCCTTCCGGACCGCAGACATAGACATGGTCATCCACCGTCAGGTCGGCAAAAATAGTGGCAAAATCGGCCCGCCCGCCCTGTGAGGAGACATGCTCGGCCACCTTGCCAGCCCAGGCAAAGGATCGCAGGTCGCGCGCAAAGGCAAGATCGTCAGGCTTCGAGACCGAATAATGAAGGGCGAAATCGCGCCCTTCTGCATGCAGGGTATGACCGAAGGCCACCATCGGTGTCACGCCGATGCCGCCACCCATGAGGACACTGCGCCCTGCATTGTCCTGAAGTTCGAAATGACTGATCGGACGCGAGATGAAGACGCGTCGTCCTTCGGTGAAAATTCGGTGCATCAGCAGCGAGCCGCCGCGCCCCTCATCCTCCCGAAGAACCGCCACCTCATAGACATCGCGGTTCGCCGGATCGCCGGACATCGAATATTGCCGCATCATGCCAGGCGCGACCAGAACATCGATATGCGCCCCGGCGCGCGATTCTGGCAGGGGCGAGCCATCCAGCGCGGCAAAGGCAAATTTTGAGATGCCGTTCGACAGGGTTTCAACCGTGCTGACCACCGCCTGAATCACCGGTGAGGCATCACCCTGACCTTCACCATTCACATATCGATGGATGTGGCCGGTATCGCCAGCCGCAATCCGCCGGCGATATTCACCAGCACTGACCAACGCCTCAAAGGCCTTGATCCCGGCTTCGCGATCCATCGGAAAGGGATAGGGATAGGGGTGCGGCGCCAATGGGGCCGGATAGACGGCCATGGTCTGGTCCTCGGCCCGCAATTTCAAATCGTGGCTGAGGCCCCGCCGGTTGACCGGGTGGCTTGCCGGGCGATAGGCGCCATCCTCGGCAAGTTCGAGATCCCACCACCATTTCTTGGCGTCATTCAACCCGCCCCGCCCCGCCATGTCATCAAGTCCGGCCAGCGCCCTTGCCGCCATCGGCAGGTTTGAGGCGGCCCACCGGAACGGCGCCTCGGCAAACAGACCCTCAAGGTTCCACGGGCATGTTTTCATGCAGCGCCCACACATCGCCCCACCCTTGGTGGTGATCCGGTAGGTGGTGCATTTCTGGCTGTCGGATTTCCAGGTCTCATAGCCGTTGAACATCACCTTCGGGCCGGCGGTAATCGCGCCTGACGGGCATTCGCGGGCGCATTTCTGGCAGGAGTTGCAGAAATTCTGCAGGCCGAAATCAATCGGCCGGTCATGGTCCAGTGGCAATGTCGTTGTCACCACGCCCGATTTCAGGCGTGGCCCCAGAAAGGGATGCAGGATCACCTCGCCAATGCGGCTGACCTCGCCAAGCCCGCCAAGAAGCAGCAAGGGTGGTTGCAGCACATCACCATCAAGAACGGTATGCGCCTTCGCGGCAAAGCCAAGATTGCGGATCTGTCTGGCGATCACGCCGCCAAGCATCGAGAAGCGAAGATAGGCACGCATCGACTGGGCCACCGAAATCCAGTCATCGCCGGAAGCCCCCTCCATGGTCTCAAAGCCCTGATCGATGACCATGCTGATGGCCTGATCATGCGGCGGCGTCACGGCATCGCCGCGCGCATCATGCGAATACCAGCTCCAGTCAGGGCATCGTGACAGGCCGACAGCATCGACCCCCAGGAAATAGCTGGTCGCCTTGATCTGGTCACTGTACCAGCCAGCGTCCCGGCGCGGCGGCGAAGCCACCTCCTCCGGCCCGTCCTGCAACAGCACAAAGGCACCAAGCGCGCGGCGCTGCGCATAGGAAGGCGCTGCCTTGCGGGCGTAATAGCCGCCTGTGGCCGCCTCCTGATTTGCCTTTCCCATATCGCCGAACTGCGCCCGCGCGAACATGTCGGTACGTTTCGGAACGCGCGGGATATTGGCCTCATCCATATAGGTTGTCGGGCGGTCAACGCGTTTCAGCCGTTCCAGCTTCATCGCGCTGGCACGATAGTCGCGACCGGCGAACGGGTCGCGGTTGAAGGCTGATTTGTTGCTGTGCCGGCCAAGCTGCCAGTTCAGACCAGTCAGATCCCGTCGCGGCTGTGCGCGGCGCGGCGCCAACGGCAGGTCATGCAGAAGGTCCATGTCGGTTGTCACCACCGCCACACCATAGCGGGTGCCAAGATAGGGAACGACTACCTGCCCCTCTTCATGCCAGCCAAGTCCGGCGGCGAGGACAGCCGATTGCAGACAGATGTCGGACGAGGTCAACGTATGCGCCTTCGCATCAAACCCCAGCAGGCGCATATAATTGGCGATGACCACCGCCGTCTCGGATGACAGCAGGCAGCCGCGATGCGCCTGCGCATCCTGAATCCACGCACCACCAGCCTCATCGGGGCGCGGGTCGCGTCGATATTCACACAGAAACACGATGGCCGAATGATGGTGACCGATCTGGCGTGGTGGGGCGCTGACAGCATCCCTGAGGTCGGCCATGATCTGGTCAATGCCGGCGGCAAGCGTCTTTGTCTGGCGGGTCCGGACCATCTCGGCCAGATCATCAATCGCCGGATTGCGCACCGGCGCGTCAAGCCACATGGCGTCGGTGACAGGGCCAATTCCCACCATCGATGCATCATTGAAATAGCCAAATGATTTCAGATGATTGCTTCGCTCCACAGGATCATCGGGAATGTCTGATACCGCGCCATTGACAAGACCATCCCGGATCGTGTCGAGCATCGCCTGATGCTCTGCCATGGCGTTGACAATGCTTTCCGGGTCCTCGGGACGGCTGAATGACAGGAAGTCCGTGCGGCACCCCGCAAAATCGGCCGGCCCATCCTGACGGCGAAGCCGATGCAATGGATATTCACCCAGGTGAATGGGTCTGTTTTTGCTGGAGAACAGCCTGTGTGCACGCATTGATCAGGGCCCTGACAAAAGACTGAAACCGCCTTCTGCCTATGGTGCAAATTTCCCCACCCGATGACAACCACAAAGCCCTGATGGCTACGGTGCCGCCTGTCTGCTAGGCTTTCGCCGCAGGAGGCGCGGCATGGCAGATGATGGCACGATGGCGGCATATGCCGCCAATATCGAGAGATACAGGCGTTTGGTCGGCGAGATGGGTGGCAACGCCATGCTGCCGCGGTTTCTTAAGCGGCTGCCGGACAAGTCATCCGTGCTTGATTTCGGATGCGGCGTCGGTGACAGCGCCGCCCGCATCGAGGCAGCGGGACATGATGTTACCTGTATCGACGCCTCGCCCGAAATGGCAGCAACGGCAAAGGAATTTTTCGGGCTTGATGTCCGGCAACAGAGCTTTGACGAGCTTGACGATGTCGCGGGTTTCGATGCCATCTGGGCCAGCTTCAGCCTGCTGCATGCCCCAAAGTCAGCCATGCCCGGTATTCTGGCGCGAATCCACCGCGCCCTCAGGCCGGGCGGCCTTGTCTATATCGGACTGAAACAGGGTGTCGGCGAGTATCGTGACGATTTCGGACGGTTCTATGCCTATTACGAGGAGGCCGAATTGACGGGTCTGGTCCGCACGGCGGGTCTGTCACCAATCGCCATTGATCATGATGAGACGGCGGGCATGTCGGGCAAGATCGAACCGTGCCTTCACATCACTTCGCGAAAGGAAGAGGTCTGAAGGTCAGGCCTCAACCCGGAAATGCAGTTCGGTCGGGATACAGTCGCGGCCATTCACCGGGGTCACATCCTGCGGGCAGGCCGACATCACCGCGATCAGATCCATCTCGGCGCGCATCACCACGCTGTTGCCGGCCGATGCCTGCGGCGGCAGCCAGGAAATCGTGCCGCTGGCGGCAATCGGGATATTCATCCACAGATTGAACGGGTCGGGAACATGCGGTGCCTTGAGGCCGATCGCGGCCAGCGCCATGCGAAGATTGTCGGCGCAATTGTCATGATATTCGACGCAGCCAAGGCGCTGGTAGCGCGGCCAGTCACAGCAGGCGATCACCGTATCATGAACGCCGGGTGAATCATCATTTGTGATGGTGACGACGGGCCGCCGCCGGTTGCTGACAAGCGTATCACCGGCCGCCGGCATCACGCTTTCAAGTTCGGTATGGCAATGCGCCATCGACAGGAATTCATTGAGGTTTTCGGCACTGAAGGCCCAGAAATCACACACCTGCGTGCCATGCGTGTTGACAACACGAAGCGACCGCCCGGCGGCAACGCGCACCGCCATCCCGCAGCGTGGTGGCACACGGTAGATGGTGCCAATGGCAGCATCACCATCTGCCGATATCGCGCTGTCCAGCGTCGCGTTCCGTCCGTCAGCCTGATCGGGTGTATAGGTCATGGTCCATATCTGCCTTTCCAGCCTCAGGGCCGCCGCTAGCGCCCGCGCGAGTTCAGCCAGCCTTCGGCGCCGGTCTTCACAAAGGTGCCTGCGTTCAACTCGCGAAAGGCCTCCTGAAGTTCGGCCCGGCTGTTCATCACAATCGGCCCGTGCCAGGCCACCGGCTCCCGCAACGGCGCGCCGGAAATCAACAGAAACCTTACACCATGCTCGCCGGCCGTGACCTCAACCTCGTCACCGGCACCGAACACCACCAATGTACGGTTGCCGGACCGGTCGCGGATCTTCACTTCCTCGCCGGCAAATTCCTTTTCAACATTGACGCCGAACGGCGTCGAGGCATTGCCGAAACTGGCATCGCCCTCAAAGATGTAGGCAAAGCCCTGGCGGCGTGTATCGAACGGAAACCGCTTTTTCGTGTTTGCCGGCATGGCGATGTCCAGATAGGACGGGTCGGTATCGATGCCGTCGACAGGACCACGATAACCGCGATAATCGCCAGCAATGACGCGGATATGCGTGCCGTCATCATCGGTCAGTGAATTGATGTCGGGCGATTTGATGTCCTGATAGCGCGGCGTGCACATTTTCTGGTCACGCGGCAGGTTGGCCCATAGCTGGAACCCGTGCATCTGGCCCTGTGCGTTGCCGGTCGGCATTTCCTGATGGATGATACCGGAGCCGGCGGTCATCCACTGCACATCGCCATCACTCAGCACCCCGCGATTGCCAAGCGAGTCACCATGCTCGACATTGCCTTTCAGGACATAGGTGATGGTCTCGATGCCGCGATGCGGATGCCAGGGGAAGCCCTTGAGATATTCCGCCGGGTCGTCATTCCGGAAATCATCCATCATCAGAAAGGGATCAAAGGGATCGGTGTCACCAAAGCCGAAAACGCGGTGCAGGTGGACGCCGGCCCCCTCCATCGTCGGACTGGCTTCGCTCTGCATCTTGATGGGGCGGATCGACATGAAACACTTTCCTACTGTTTGGGCCTACTGTTTGGGCCTACTGTTTGGGCCTACTGTTTGGGCCTACTGTTTGGGCCTGCTATTTGGGCCTGCTATTTCGGTATGTTTGAGCATGTAAGACTGTTTCACGGCAAATCAACCAGGCCCCCGCCAATGGTCAAAGCGAATGGTCCCGGCAAACTGGCATCTGGCGGTGTTGCCGTCCGGGCGCTAGGCTTGCGAGAGTTGGACCAGACAACGCGATGAGTGAGCCGCCATGACCCCGCTGCCACCGATACGAATTCTGTCGCCGACCGCCATTCTTGGGTACGGGTTTCCCGAATCCTCGTTCGCGGCCGGACTGGCGAAGAGCCCGGATGTGATCGCCGTTGATGCCGGATCGACCGACCCGGGACCCTATTATCTGGGGGCCGGCATATCCTTCACCACGCGGCCAGCTGTCAAACGTGACCTGAAACTGATGCTTGCCGCCGGGCGTGAGCGCGGCATCCCCGTCCTGATCGGCAGTGCCGGCGGCGCCGGGGCGCGCCCGCATCTGGACTGGTGTGTTGATATCATCCACGAGATCGCCGCCGAAGACGGGCTGGTCGGCAGATTGGCGGTGATCCCCACCGACATGGGCAAGGACGGCGTTGCAACGGCGCTTGCCAACGGCGCGATCCAGCCAATGCCGGCGGGCCCCTCTCTGGCTGCGGAGGCGGTCACCGCCTCGACCAACATCGTGGCGCAGATTGGCGAGGCGCCGTTGATCCGCGCGCTTGCCGACGGGGCCGATGTGGTGGTCGCTGGCCGATGCTATGACCCGGCTGTGTTCGCGGCCCTGCCGATCATGCGCGGCTATCCTGTCGGACTCAGCCTCCATATGGGCAAGATCCTTGAATGCGCAGCCATCGCCGCGGTGCCGGGAAGCGGGTCCGACTGCATGTTCGCGACGCTGGATGAAACCGGTTTCACGGTGGAGAC
>SHBC01000058.1 GCA_004213025.1 SAR116 cluster bacterium | reverse complement strand
CAGACAAAACCGCCGCGGCTCTCTCCCCCCTACTGTATCGAGCTATTAAATGGTATGCGGTAAGATCGATGAAGGCAAGGGCCAAACCGCTTCACGTTGCCAGTGATGCGGATTGGCGTCGCACCATCCCCCTTTTTCGCCTTGCGACAGGCGGCCGCCAACCCCATATCACGTGTGCGTCACGAGCATGGCGTCACCAGGTCAGTATCAGCGAGACTTTACATGCCAGACAGCAGCCCCATCTGGGACCTCACGGATCTCTACAGCACCATCGAGGATGCCGCGATCGCCGCCGATATCGAGGCGTCGCGCGACGCGGCAAAGTCGCTTGCCGCCGACTGGCGGGGCCGGCTTGGCGAGGCGGACGGCCCGCAGCTTGCCACGCTGATTGCCGAATATGAACGAATTCTCGAGACGCTTGGCAAGGTGGCAAGCCACGCGCAGTTGCTATTCGCCGCCAACACAACCGATGCCGACATTGCTCGCCACCATCAGTCGGTCCGCGAGGCAGGTGCCGAGATCGGTGCCGAGCTTCTGTTTGTCGAGCTTGAACTGGCGACGCTGCCGCAGGCGCATATCGACGAGCTGTGCAAGACAGAGGCGGTGGCGGCATGGATGCCGTGGCTTCGCCGGGTTCGCGCCATGGCACCCTATCAACTCGCCCCTGACATGGAGCGCATGCTTGCCGAACGCGCACCGACAGGCCGCGGCGCCTGGGTGCGGCTGTTCGATGAAACCGCGGCGGCGCTGCGGTTTCCCTTCAAGGGTGCCGAGGTTACCGAGGCCGAGATCCTGAATTCATTGGCAAGCACCGAGGGTGAGGAACGTCGGGAGGCTGGCGCCTCGCTGTCGACGACCCTGAAGGCAAACCAGCGTCTGTTGTCGCTTGTCCTCAACACCATCGCCAAGGACAAGGAAATCGAGGATCGCTGGCGCGGCTTCAAACGGCCGGTGGCATCGCGCAATCTGGACAATGATGTCGATGACGAGGTGGTCGACGCGCTGGTCAGTGCCGTTGACAAGCGCAATGCCGATCTGGCGCACCGCTATTACCGGTTGAAGGCCGGATGGATGGGCGGCGAGACCATTGATTGGTGGGATCGCAACGCACCGCTTCCCGATGATGATGACAGCAGCTTTACCTGGGACGAGGCGCAGCGGCTGGTCATGGACTCATTCGCCGGGTTCGATCCGCAGATGGCCGATCTCGCCACGCCGTTCTTTGAGCGCAACTGGATCGATGCCGCGCCGCGCGCCGGCAAGAGTTCCGGCGCCTTCTCGCATCCGGTAACGCCATCGGCCCATCCCTATATTCTGATGAATTTTTCCGGCAAGTCGCGTGATGTGATGACGCTGGCGCATGAGATGGGGCACGGCATTCACCAGCGGCTTGCCGCCGACCGTGGCTATCTGATGTCGGACACGCCGCTGACGCTGGCCGAAACAGCCTCGGTCTTTGCCGAGATGCTGGCCTTCCGGCGGCTTGTCGACAGCGCCGAAGACAAAGGCACCCGCCGCCGTCTGCTGGCTGGCAAGGTCGAGGATATGCTGAACACCGTTGTCAGGCAGGTGGCCTTCCACAATTTCGAGACACGGCTTCACGAGGCAAGGCGCAACGCCGAGCTGACCGCCGAGGAGATTTCCGACATCTGGATGGAGACACAGCGCGCGGCCCTCGGACCGGCGGTACGCACCGGCGATGACTACCGGCCGATCTGGGGCTATATCCCGCATTTTGTCCATACACCGTTCTATGTCTATGCCTATGCTTTCGGCGATTGCCTTGTGAACGCGCTGTGGCAGACCTATGCCGGCGAGCGCGAGGCTGGCAAGGCGGATGATTTCGTCACCCGCTATCGTGATCTGCTGTGTGCCGGTGGCACCGAGCGTTATGACGTCGCGCTGGCACGGTTCGGGCTGGATGCCCGCGATCCCGCCTTCTGGTCGATGGGGCTGGATATGATTTCAGGCATGATTGATGAACTTGAGGGGTTGTCCTGATGGCGACGAGTGACCAGCCGGCTGATCAACAGGGCAATCGGCAGCCAGACAGACGAGACAGTGGACGCGTCGGTGGCAGGCTGCGCCGCTATGCCAAAGTGACCTCGACGATGACCGGGCTTGCCGCACGCATGGCAGGTGAGCGCTATCTTGGCATGCAGATCGACCGGTCGAAACATGCTGCCGACCTTCGTGATGCGCTTGGCGGACTGAAGGGCCCGATCATGAAGGTGGCGCAGATCCTGTCGACCATCCCAGACGCCCTGCCGCCGGAATATGCCGATGAGCTGGCAAGCCTGCAGGCCGATGCGCCGGCGATGGGATGGCTGTTCACGCGCCGCCGCATGGCGGCCGAGCTTGGCCCCGACTGGCAGCAGAAACTGCAATCCTTCTCGCGCGAGGCGGTGTCGGCGGCATCGCTTGGCCAGGTCCACCGGGCGGTCGATCTTGATGGCAACCAGCTGGCGATGAAGCTTCAATATCCCGACATGGCGTCGGCCATCGACGCCGACCTGCGCCAGCTTCGTCTGGTCTTCCAGCTGTATGAGCGTTACGATTCGGCGATCTCCACATCCGATATCTATGACGAGCTGTCAGAGCGCCTTCGCGAGGAGCTTGACTACCAGCGTGAGGCGACGAACCTTGCCCTGTATCATCATATGCTGGCCGATGAGGATGCGGTACGGCTGCCGGTCTACCGTCCGGAGCTGTCGACCGATCGCCTGATGACGATGAGCTGGCTCGACGGCACGCGGGTCATGCCGTTCCTTCAGACCGAACCGCCGCAGGAGATCCGCAACGAGATTGCCCGCAACATGTTCCGCGTCTGGTATGTGCCGTTCTATTATTACGGCGTAATCCATGGCGACCCGCATCTTGGGAATTACTCACTCGATGCGGACAACAGGATCAATCTGATGGATTTCGGGTCAATCAGGCTGTTCCGCCCGGCCTTTGTCGGCGGGGTGATCGACCTGTATAGGGCGCTGCGTGACAATGACCCCGATCTGGCGGTCCATGCCTATGAAAGCTGGGGCTTCCACGGCCTCGACAAGGAGGCCATCGAGGTCCTCAACATGTGGGCCGAATTCATCTATGCGCCCTTGCTGGAAGACAAGGTGCGGCCCATCCAGGAGCTTCGCAACGGTTCGGCCGGGCGCGAGCTTGCCGGCAAGGTGCATGGCGAGCTGAAGCGTATTGGCGGCATCCGCCCGCCGCGCGAATTCGTGCTGATGGACCGGGCGGCGGTGGGGCTTGGCTCGGTGTTCATGCATCTTGGCGCCGAGGTGAACTGGCACAGCCTGTTCCACGATCTGATCGATGATTTCGACCGCGACAGGCTGGCCGTGCGGCAGCGCGAGGCCGCCACCGCCGCCGGCATTCCGGACGCGTTGGTGAATCAGGGCGTCTGACGGGACGTCAGCTGCCGAGGCTTGTCAGGATCTGGTCGAGTGATGCCTTGGCATCGCCATACAGCATCCGTGAATTGTCCTTGAAGAACAGCGGATTCTCGATTCCCGAATAGCCGCGGCCCTGGCCACGCTTGGAAATGATGACCTGCCGTGCCTTCCACACCTCGAGAACCGGCATGCCGGCGATCGGGCTGCCCGGATCGTCCTGCGCGGCCGGGTTCACGATGTCGTTGGCGCCAAGAATGATCACCATGTCGGTATTCGGGAAATCAGGATTGATCTCATCCATTTCCAGAACGATGTCGTAGGGAACCTTGGCCTCGGCAAGAAGCACGTTCATATGGCCGGGAAGCCGGCCGGCCACCGGGTGGATGGCGAAGCGCACCGTTTTGCCCTGCGCGCGAAGGCGGCGGGTGATCTCGGACACCGCGCCCTGTGCCTGTGCCACCGCCATGCCATAGCCGGGCACGATGATGATGTCCTGCGCGTCCTGCAGGTCGGCCGCCACGCTGGCGACGTCGGTGGCGATCATCTCGCCCTCGACTTCCTGGCTGCTGCTGACGGCCGTTCCCCAGCCGCCGAGGATCACCGACAGGAAGTTGCGGTTCATCGCCCGGCACATGATGTAGGACAGGATGGCACCCGATGCGCCGACCAGCGCGCCGGTGACGATCAGCAGGTCATTGCCGAGAAGGAATCCGGTCGCCGCGGCCGCCCAGCCGGAATAGGAATTCAGCATCGAAACAACGACCGGCATGTCGGCGCCGCCGATGGCAAGCACCAGATGCGCCCCGAAGACCAGCGCGATGGCGGTCATCAGATACAGCGTCCACGGCCCGGCATGGTTCAGATACATGCCGCCAAGCCAGACGCAGGCGAGCACCGCGACAAGGTTCAGGACGTTGCGCCCGGGAAGCGTCAGCGGCTTGCCATCAATGAGTCCGGACAGCTTGCCAAAGGCGATGACCGACCCGGTGGTTGTCACCGCGCCGATGAAGACGCCAAGGAAGATTTCGACCTCATGGATGATCTTCTCGGCCCCGACTAGCCCGTCTGGCGGGGCGAGGTCTGAATTGATGCCGATGAAGACGGCGGCAAGTCCGACAAAGGTATGAAGCGCGGCCACAAGCTGCGGCATGCCGGTCATCTCGACCCGCTGCGCGACGACAAGGCCGATCACCGAGCCGACAGCGATCATCAGGATCAGCATGCCGGATATGGTTACCTGCGGGCCAAAGATGGTGGCGCCGACGGCAAGAGCCATCCCGACGATCCCGTACCATACGGCACGCTTGGCGCTTTCCTGGTTCGACAGGCCGCCAAGCGAGAGGATGAAAAGGACGCTGGCTGCAATATAGACAGCCGTAACGATGTTAAAACTCATCTGAATTCACCCTTCCGCCGGTCAGCTTTTCTGGAACATCGCCAGCATCCGGCGCGTGACCATGAAACCACCAACAATGTTGATGGTTGCGATCAGCACCGAAACACTGGCAAGGATCATCACGATCTGGTTGCTTGACCCGATCTGCAGCAGCGCGCCAAGAATGATGATCCCCGAAATGGCGTTGGTGACAGCCATCAGCGGTGTGTGGAGCGCGTGGCTGACATTCCAGATCACCTGGAAGCCGACAAAACAGGCCAGCGCGAAGACAATGAAATGCTGCATGAAGCTGGCTGGGGCATAGGCGCCGACAAGCATCATGAAGGCACCGCCAAAGGCCAGCATGCCAATCTGCTGGCGGCCCTTGCGGCGATGTTCGGCGATTTCCAGTGCCGCCTTTTCCTCGGGTGTCAGCTCAACCGGCTTTTCGGCTGCCGGGGCCTTGCCGATGGCCTGCACTTTCGGGGCGGGTGGCGGATAGGTGATCTCGCCCCCCTTCACGGCGGTGGCGCCGCGAATCACGTCATCCTCCATATTGAGGGCGATCTGGCCATCCTTCTCAGGTGTCAGATCGTCAAGCATATGCCGGATGTTGGTGGCATAGAGGGTTGAGCTCTGCGCCGCCATGCGGCTTGGAAAATCGGTGTAGCCAACGATGGTGACGCCGTTTTCGGAGGTGACGACCTCATCGGCCACGGTCAGGTCGCAATTGCCGCCCTGTTCGGCTGCCAGATCGACGACGACCGATCCCGGCTTCATCAGCCCGACCATCTCGGCAGGCCATAATTTCGGCGCCGGCCGGCCGGGGATCAGCGCGGTGGTGATCACGATGTCGATCTCCGGCGCCTGCGCGCGGAACAGCTCCATCTCCTTCTCGATGAATTCCGGCGAGGCGGGCTTGGCATATCCGCCTTCACCGGACCCGTCCTCCCCGAATTCCAGCATCAGGAAATCGGCGCCCATCGATTCGATCTGCTCGGCGACTTCCGGACGAACGTCGAAGGCCCGCACGATTGCACCAAGCGATGTCGCGGTGCCGATGGCGGCAAGCCCGGCCACACCGGCGCCGATGACCAGAACCTTGGCCGGCGGTACCTTGCCGGCGGCGGTGATCTGGCCGGTGAAGAAGCGGCCGAACTGATTGCCGGCCTCGATCACGGCGCGATAGCCGGCGATATTGGCCATCGAGGACAAGACGTCCATTTTCTGGGCGCGGCTGATCCGCGGCACCATATCCATGGCGACGGCGTTGGTGCCGGCCTTGCTGAAAGTCTCGAGAAGGGCGGCATTCTGGCCAGGCCATAACAGGCTGATCACGGTCTGGTCGGTGCGAAGGTGTTTTTCCTCCTTCGCCGCAACGCCGCGTACCTTGACCACGATATCCGACTGTTTCCACAGCGATGCCGCGGTTTTCACCACCGCGGCGCCGGCCTCTTCATAGGCGGTGTCGGCAAAGCCGGCTGCAACCCCGGCGCCCGATTCAATCACGCAGTCATAACCGAGTTTCTGGATCTGGCGAACGCTGTCAGGCGTCATTGCGACGCGCTTTTCGCCATCAAGAACTTCCCGTGGGCAGCCTACCTTCATGTCGTCTTTCCATCTGTTGGCGTGCCGAGGGCGGCACGCATATGTTCATACTGCAGATTGGCCGGAGATGTGACCTGAAAACAAGGCCTAAGGTGGTAATGGATTTTTGCGCTAAACGCTATAATGCAGTTGCCGCCGCGGCGACGGAAAGCGGATTCCGTGAATATGGGTTTTGGTGAAATAATGGGTGTGAGCCGGACACACAAAAACAAAAAGCCGCCATGGGGTGTCCAGGGCGGCCTTGCGTTGATCGTGTCGGTCAGGCCCTAGTAGCCTTCGCGCTCCATCCGCTTGCGCATCAGTTTGCGGACGCGGCGGGTCGATTCGGCGGCTTCGCGG